>JACVJG010000289.1 GCA_015711875.1 Candidatus Solincola jinzensis
CTTCTACCTCACCTGGCGCGCGTTGATGAAGGGACGGTATTACCAGGCCGCCATGCACACCTTCCTCTCTTACCTGGGGTTCTTCTTCATCCTCGTAAACGGCTGGGACAACAAGGGATACCAGCGTTTCTTCTCCAAGAACCGCGAGTCCTTCGAGGCCTGGAGCTGGAAAAACGTAGTGCCATGGGCCTTCTCTGACGTGGCCATGATCCTGCTCGCCTACGGCACCATGTTCCTGCCCCTCATGTACTACTGGATCATCGACTGGGTGCTCAAGGGCGAGGATATGGAGAAGGGGGTCGAGCCGAGGGAGCTGCTGGACCGCCTGCCGGAGGCCCTCAAGGAGTTCGGGTCGGTCAACGCCGCCATCTTCGGGGGCGCCCTGGGCGGGGCCATCCTGGCGGCGGTGCTGGTGCGCCGCCTGGGCTGGGCGAAGGGCATGGCCGCCTGGGCGGCCCTCATGGGCCTGAGCCTCAGCAAGATCGGGTTCGGCCCCGCTTTGTGCAAGAAGGTGATGAGGGTCGAGGACCTCGTGGACGTTCCCGTCGAGGAGCTGGCGAGGAGGGAGGTCGAGGCCTCGCGGGAGCCGGCGCCAGTGGGCGCCTGATGGAATCAATCGCGCACCCGCTCGCGCGAGCGAGCCTGAAGCGGGGGCGGCTCTGCCGCCCCCGTCCGCTTTGTTGAGCGCATCGTTTGCGCATCAGGGAAAATGGACTCCAGATTGTTCGCCTCCTCTGGCCCGCCTGCTTTCTTGAGCGCATCGTTTACTCATGAAGGGTTTGTGGACTCGATGGCATGATCTTTCCGGAGGGGTTGAGCGCCTCAAAAGGCATAAAGCCCGATATATGCGTTATGCCCTGAAAACCCTCCAAGAGGCCGCTGGCGCGGTGTTTGTTTGCCGGCAGGCATGCGCATCCTTTAGTATGGTCTGAGGCGGTGGTCGGCTGCGGATAAAACCGGGGAACCTGGCCGTGGTTTGACCAACGGACATGAGGAAAAGCGCTCGAGAAAGGAATAGTTAAGACCATGAAAGCCAGACCGCCCCAAAGATCTTGCAATGCCCTTGCGCTGTTTGCGCTCGCCACCGCTCTCGTTCTCACGTGTGGCTCATGCGGTGGCAGTAAGGAAAGCAAGCCAATGGAGCTGGATGCGGACACGGTATCGCGCATCGACGAGGCGGTGGCTGCGGCCATGGAGAAATACAAGGCGCCGGGCGCCATGGTGGGAGTATGGATCGGGGAGGACACGGCTTTCGTAAAGTGCTACGGGTTGGCGGACGACTCATCAGGGCTTCCCATGTCCGAGGACCTGGATTTTCGCATCGGCAGTATCACCAAGACGTTCACGGGGAACGTGGTCCTGCAACTGGCGGACGAGGGAGCGCTTTCCCTGGAAGACCCGGTTTCCGCCTACGTGGAGGGCGTGCCCGACGGCGACCGTATAACCGTGCGCATGTTGCTGGGGAACACCAGCGGAATCTTCAACTACGGCGAGGATGCGGGCCTCAACCAGACCCTGGCGGGGGAGCCGCACAAGGTGTGGAGGCCAGAGGAACTGGTGGCCGTGGCCGTCGCCAACCCTCCCTATTTCCCGCCCGGTGAGGGCTGCAGGTACTCCAACACCAACTTCATCCTTTTGGGCATGATCGTAGAGAAGGTCACGGGACGCCCCTTCGCGGAGGTCCTGGGCGAGCGCGTCATAGTGCCACTGGGCCTTTCAGACACCTACATGGCCGAGGGCTTCGACCTGCAGGGGGAGTCCGTGCGGGGATACCAGTATGACCCGGAAACAGGCGAGCTTTTCGACGGCACCGATTACCTCGACCAGTCCATCACCTGGACGGCGGGGGGGATGGTCTCCGAGCTCGCATCGCTGCGCTCCTGGAGCAAGGCACTGGTTTCCGGCGAGCTGCTGAAAGCCGACACCCGGGAGGCCATGACCGCCGAGCTCAATCTCCTCCCCTACACCGAGGAGTATTTCGGATATCCCATGCGCTACGGTCTCGCCATCATCGATTTCGGGGGCTGGCTGGGGCACAGCGGCATGGAGGTGGGGTACACCACCTCCATGTTCGAGCTGCCCTCTCGGGATGCCACGGTGGTGGTTTTCCTCAACGGGTCGGATATCGAGGAGCCCAGCGTGCGGCTTTTCATGCAGGTGGCGGAGATCGTTTTCCCGGACGAGACCCCGTGGTAGATATTTTATATTCTCGGGCTGATTCCGTGCTTGAGGGTTGCCGGGCGATCGACTATGTTTTCGTGCCGTGATATTCCGTTATCATGTGGCGATTATCCGTGAGGGAGATGATGGAAGGTGAGTGAGGGCCCGCGCGTTGCGCTTGAGCCACCCGAGGTCAGGAACGCCACCGACGACCAAAGGTGAGCCCGGTATCCCGAAAAGAGGTCTTTCGCGGGCGGCGTAAAGGAGCATGAGGAGGGGTCATGCAGGTAGAGGTGGAGAGGTCGGGCAAGGTATACACCGTGATCATCAATCGCCCCGAGGTCAGGAACGCCATCGACTACGAGACCTCCCGCCAGTTGGCGGAGGCCTTCCGCGCCTTCGATGCGGACGAGGAGGCCTGCGTGGCGGTCCTGTGGGGCGCGCACGGCACCTTCTGCGCCGGCGCGGATCTCAAGGCGCTGGCGTCGAAACCGCTGCAGGAGGCGGCGCGGCTCAACGAGGACATGAGCGAGGACGGCCCCCTGGGCCCCACGCGCATGCTCCTCTCCAAGCCGGTCATCGCTGCCATCTCCGGTTATTGCGTGGCGGGAGGCCTGGAGCTGGCCGCCTGGTGTGACTTGCGCGTGGCGGAGGAGGACGCGGTGCTGGGGATCTTCGAGCGCCGTTTCGGCGTTCCCCTGATCGACGGGGGGACGCAGCGCCTGCCCCGCCTCATCGGCATGAGCAGGGCCCTGGACCTCATCCTCACCGGGCGGCCGGTGTCCGCGAGAGAGGCCCTGGATATGGGCCTGGTCAACCGCGTGGTGGAGAAGGGAAAGGCGAGGGAGGCTGCGGAAGAACTGGCAGCCCAGCTCGCGGAGTTCCCTCAGGCCTGTATGCGCAACGACCGCGAGGCGCTCTACCGCGGCATAGGGCGCCCCTTCGAGGAGGGCCTGGAGCTGGAATACCGCCTGGGCATGAAGACCCTGGAGAGCGGGGAGTTCGCACAGGGCGCCGGACGCTTCGTGTCCGGCGAGGGCAAGCACGGCAAGTTCTGACAGCATGAGCTCGGACCTTGTCTAACGGGCCGAACCTTTGCATAGCCGCGACCGCTGCCGTCATTCCGAAACGAGGTCTCCGGCATTATCGCAGAGAAGTCTCGGCGGCGGTTTTCCAAAGGCGGGAAATCCCGGCATCCAAGCCGTGCATCGGGGAGCTCTATGCCATTGGGCGGTCGTCCTTGCAAAGGGAGAAGCGGTTGCCATGCATTCCGGGGCCTGCGTCTCGCGCATCCGCGCAAAGAGAACGAGCTCAGATGTCGTGTGACAAATAACAAACCAGACTTTACGGCTTCAGGTTAGAGAAGGGCTTTTTACGCGCCGCAAAGCGCCGAAAACGGACGCCTGAAATGTTTATATTCGGCGCTCTTTTCGGCTTACCGCGGAAGAAAAGCGTCTGTGCCCGGGAAGTGAAAAAAAGAAGGCCCTGACCTCTAGGGGATGGTGGCGGTGTCGCCGCGCACAGTGATAGGGGTACCCAGTGACGCTGTGAGTTGGGCGATCTGCTGCAGCCAGGCGGTGGCGGCACCCCCTGTCATAACCTGCGGCCGCCCGCTCACGATGAGCACCGGGTAGATGACCGCCTCCACGAACCCCCCGCTGTCCATGTTGATGAGAGGCAGCATGGTGTAGTTGCCCTGCTGGCTTCCGGGGTTGAAGACGAAGTTGCCCAGCGAATAACAGATGAGCTTCCCCCCGTAGATCTCGAACCCCTGCGCCACGTGGGGGTGGTGCCCCAGCACCAGGTCCGCCCCGCAGTCCACCGCGAAACGGGCGAGCTGCCGCTGCCGCGGCGTGGGGTTGTATTCCCGTTCGTTTCCCCAGTGGAAGGACACCGCAACCACGTCAGCTCGCTCCCTCGCCGCGGCGATATCCCGCGCCATGCCCGCCGTATCCCCCGCGTCGGCCACCCCGGGGTACCCGGATCCCGCGGGCCAACCCGGCCAGTTGACGTCGTTGTAGGCGAGGAAGGCCACGCGCAGCCCGTTGGCGTTCAGCAAGGCCGGCGTGTGGGCAGAAGGGTAGTCCGGTCCTGAGCCGCAGCGGGCGATGCCGTTGGTGTCGAGGAAAAGGATGGTGTCCAGGAGGGCTTCCGTTCCCCAGTCCCGGGCGTGATTGTTGGCGTGGGAGACGACGTCGATCCCCGCCTCGCGCATGGCGGGAAGGGCGTCCGGGCTGCCCCGGAAGGTGAAGGCCTTACCGGGCACCGGGCTGCCGCGGTGGGAGACGGCGCACTCCAGGTTGCAGAAGGCGAGGTCGGCCGACCTCAGAAGCCCTGAAACCAGCGTCCAGGGGTAGGCGTAGCCATGACCCGCGTCGAACTGGTCGAGGTCGAGGTTCACGTCCCCGACCGCTGCGATGGTAGCC
>JACVJG010000290.1 GCA_015711875.1 Candidatus Solincola jinzensis
TCCGCCGCCCAGCCCGCTATGGGGGACGAGGAAATATTCATGAGCGAGAGGATCAAGATCTCCCTGGACGAGCTGGGTAACGCCAGGGTGAGCCTTACCTTCACCTATCCCGACGAGCTTTACGAGGACCTGGAAGACCTGGTCGACGAATACCCGGATTTCCTAGCCAACCGATACCTGCTGGGCGAGACCATGAAGGAGATCGAGGAATACGAGGTCGAGATGAACGACAAGAAACACCAGGTGGTCATATCGTATTATTCGCCCGGCTACGCATACAACTGGGGGGATCACTGGGCGGTGCAGGGTTTCCCGGACGAACCAGTGGACGAATCCGGCCTCTCCTACACTTTCGAGAAGGACTATACGGGCAACGACGACCTCACCCTATACCGTAACGTATACATCGAGCGTTCTACCAAGGTGGAACTTCCCGAAAGCGCAATAAACGCCCGCTACGACGGGAGAAAAGGCGCCATCCTGTACGAGATACCCCAGAAGGAAGAAGCGTCTTTAATCGGCAGGAACCGCGTGCCCCTGGCGGTGGTTTTCGGGATCCTCTCCATAGCCTTTATCGTGTCCGCCTGGACCTGGCTGGCGATCTCCCGAAAGCGGGACGTAGCCGGTGACGACCACCCGGACGCAGCGAAAATCGAAAGCGGCGAGCCCGGGTAGGCACACATAGGCTTCAGCGCCAGCTTCTTGCCCTCCTGTCCGCCTGGGCCTGGCTGGCGATCTCCCGAAAGCGGGACGTAGCCGGTGACGACCACCCGGACGCAGCGAAAATCGAAAGCGGCGAGCCCGGGTAGGCACACATAGGCTTCAGCGCCAGCTTCTTGCCCTCCTGTCCGCCTGGGCCTGGCTGGCGATCTCCCGAAAGCGACCGTCTATGGGGATGTCCGCATAGAAGGGAAGATGCACGGTGCCGGTTCACCCGCATAGCGCCAGGTTGGTCGGACTCCAGTCAGCCAGCCCTCGTGAAAAATAAGGAGGGTCACAGGGCCGGTTTCCCGGTATAGCGATGGCTATCGCACAGACGCCAAAAACGGCAGGATAGCGCAAGGCAAGACTCACGGCACCGGTTCCCACGTATGGATCACCGCAGTCCGCCTCCAACACACCGGCCTTGGTGGAAAACCTGATAAACGCCCGGGATGGTTCCCCCGGATCGCGTTTATGCTCGGCTTAGGCGTGAGCTATCGGCACGAGGTGTTCCTCTTGCCTTCACCGATCCCTAAACGATCCCTAAATGAAAGTGGCCGTGTATTACTCCATGAACGAGCAAAACAAGCTCACGCGGAAAACCTGGCTGCGTCGATGGCCGTCATGGCTCCCGGCCCGCGACGGACATGTAAACCTGCCCGAAGACGGAGGCGTTGGCGGACTCCTTGGTGGACCAGTAGGCGGGATAGGTGCCCTCGCCGTTGGGACGCTCCGATCCGGTGCGGAAGGCCTGGGCGGCCAGGCCGAGGAGGTCTTCACCGCCCCCGTAGATGCAGGCGTAAGCGAGGCAGTCGGCCGACAGCAGGTGCCAGTTGCACAGATTGACCGTCCCGAAGCTCTCGTCCGCCGTGCCGTCGTAGGCCCAGGCATATGGAAATCCCTGGTATCCCTCCGAACCCGAGCGCCAGCAGTTCTCCACCTCGTGTCGCACCAATCTCACCAGGTAACCGGAAGCGTCCAGGCTATCGGGCAGGCCGGCCGCTGCCAGGGCGTCAAGGTAGCGGCCCAGTGAGGAGGTGAACATGTCCAGGGAGAAGATGGAAGTCCCTCCTTCGGCTCCGGGCCTCGGCGCCGCCAGGAAAGGGTCAGCGGCGCGATGGGAACTCTCGATGATCCACTCCGCGGTGGAGAGGTAGCGGCTGTCCCCCGTGGCCAGGTAGGCCTCGGTCATCACGCGCAGTCCGTTGGCGAAGGGACGGAAGGAGTCGCTGCCGTAGTCGTTGTAACAATCCGCCCAGCCCTCCCCGTTACCCCTGCCGTAGCTGTTCTCATAGCGGTAACGTATGTTCTCGATGACCTCGAAGGCCGACTCCCGTGACTCCGCGTAGCCGGTGAGGTAGTGATAGAGCAGACCTCCCGCTACGGCGAAGCAGAGGTCGGGGTGAGGCGCCCCGTAGTTGCGATGGGGGTTGGAATCGCCGGGCTCGTCGTGGTAGGAGTGGCCGAAGTAGCCGCCGTCCGCCCAGTGGTCGATGGAGCCCTCGTAATGCAGGATGTCCTCGTCGGCCACGTGGCGGCAGGCGGGAGAGGCGAGGTCCCACCAGCGGTAGTCGCCGGAGCGCAGGAACTGCAGGAGCATGCCGAGATCGAAGTCGTACTTGAGGTTCATCTGCCCGGAAGGGGCTTCGTAATCCAGGGGGACGTCGCCGTAATCGCACCAGCCGTAAAAGTCGTTGTCCTCGATGCTGCGCAGGAGGGAGTTGCCGGCGCCGCCCACGGAGGGGTCGAAGGCCGCGCGATTCTGGTCCTCGTAGGCGGTGAAGTCGGCGTCGCCGGACAGAGGAGAGACCCTCCCCAGGGCGCCGCTGCCCGCGTACCACTGCGGCGAGGCAAGGGCGAAGAGGGGAGAGTTCATAGCCGCCATGGCCTGGCCCACTCCCGCTTCCGCCGCCCCTCCTCGGTGGAAGAAGAGGAGTATCTCGTGGGTCTTATGCTCGCCGGGGCGGAAGACGTAATCGCCGCCGTACTCCTCCGGGAAAAGAGCGACGCGCAGGGCGCCGCCCGCCGCGTAAAGACCCTTTGGGTGATTCTGCCAGAAGTCCCTCAATCCCACGGCCAGCCCCACGTCGTCACCCGAGAGGTCCAGCCAGGGCTGCGCCCGGTTTCCGCGGCCGACTTCCGCGCCGCCTCGCTGCGCCCTCCAGCCCCGGAAGGAGACGTAAGACTGGGGACGGGGATGATGACCGCGGTGGACCTCCCAGGAATCCCCGCCCGAGGAGTCCTGATAGAGTGAAAGCGCTTCTGCGCCCGCGGTGAAGGGCTCCCTATCTCCCTCTCCCGCGGCCAGGGTCGTTTGGGGGGAACCACCCACCCGCGGGGCAAGGAAAAGATAGAGGCCGGAGAAGCGCAGGCTGCCCGGGCACCCTATGTCCCAGCACCGCGGTTGCCCCATGTCGTCGGGATGCGTGGGCTCGTGGCTCTCCAGGGTATAGAACACCCGCGCTTGCGAGGAGCCGGCGTAGAAATGCATGCGCGCGGTGTAATGGAGCATCTCCCTGCCGTCCGCCGCGGCGTGGGTCCCGCGCGCGGTCACCGCCGCCCGCAGGGGGCCCGTTTCCTCCACCACGAGCTGCGCCGGCGCCGGCCGGGCTGATAGGTAATCCTTTCCATCGGCGGTGAGATGGAAACCGTTGTCTCGCGAGGGCGCCAGCACGGTACCCGACCCCGCCAGCTCCACGCCGCGGAAGAGGTCGAAGGAATCTCGCCCCAGGCGGAAGGACGCCGCCCCGGTGTCCACAGTGAGCGTGGATCCGTCGTCATGGACGCGCACGGCGGTCGGGAGCGACGCCTGGTCGGGAGCGCGGCGCAGATAGTACAGCGCCTCGCCGCCGGCCCCCACCGAGGCGGGGAAATCCAGCAGCACCCATCTCACGGGTTTGGAAGCGTCGCCGGGGGCTCCCCCCCAGCGTGCGGTTACCTTTTTCTGGCAGGGTATGGGGGAGCCGGCCGCGTCGAACAGGGCCAGCTCGTCGGCGGTGAGCACGCCCATGTCCCGGGGCAACGGAACCCCCGAGGTGACTATCTCGCCGCTCCGCGCCACGCCCGCTCTCTCCTTCACCCGCAGCTCAACGCCTTCCCCTCCCGCGCCCCCGGCGGTGCATCCCTCCGCCAGGTACCAGGTGGAGGCGGGGGAGTTCACGCCCACGGAGTCGTGGCCTCCCTGGCGGTCGTTCCAGTACATGGCGCGCTCGCACACCACCCCGCCATCACGGGAGCGCACCAGGGTGGAGACGTGGAAGGTGTTTATGTAGTGGTGGAGGGGGAAGGAGCGGCGGGAGCCAGCGGGTATCTCCAGGTTCTGGAGCTCGGGGAGGTCCACCCTGCCGTTCTCGGTGTCTAAGGAGAGGTCGACATGCACCGCCTCGGGGTTGGGGTTCTGCACCAGCACCCAGGTCTCGAAGCCGCCGGTTGCCGCGGCCTCTGGCCCGCCGGAGATAGCCGCTCCACCGGCCGTCTCCCCCTCCACCTTGACCTGCCCTAC
This sequence comes from Candidatus Solincola jinzensis, assembly GCA_015711875.1. The sequence continues at coordinate 4,205 of JACVJG010000290.1, forward strand.
CGACAGGCGGCGGATGTCCGCGGCGCGCAGGGAGATGAATCCCACCAGCGCGAAAAGCAGGCATGCGGCCAGGAGGCATACCGCCGCCCTTCCCCGCGGCTTTCCCCGCGAAGCGGCTGTTTTTCCACACCCCGCCTTTGCAGCGGACATGGCGCCTCCCAGCCTACCTCGCTCGCCACACGGACCGGGACGGCTCGCGGGCGGGCGGATGCATCCGGGCCCCTACATATATAGCGTTCCCCTTCCATAAGGTCTAAACGCATGAGGAGCGCCTATATTTCCCGCCCGCAAAAAAGTTTTTCCCGGCAGATGGGCTCGCGGACAGGAAGATGCACCCGGACGCTTAAAGGGTTTTCGCACCT
>MU158555.1:0-3134 GCA_015711875.1 Candidatus Solincola jinzensis
GTCGGTCACGGAGAGGTTGTAGCCGCGCTGGCTGCCGGTGTTGGTGACGGTTATGGAGACGGTGGCGGTGCCGCCCAGCAGGGGCTTGCCGCTGAAGGACTTGCTCACGGCCAGGGAAGGCTGGGCCTGCGCCTCCCGGGGAGGCGGGAAAACCCCCAGGGTCATGAGCAAGACGAAGGCGATCACCGCGTAAGCGACGACCGCCTTGAGCTTGCGAGGACGCAAAAAATGGAAGGGCTTCATCTCTCCCCCTCTCGCTTTCCGCGCGGAAAACGCTCCTTTGCCTGCTCCGTTTTTGTGGCCTTTTCAGTGTCTATTTTATTATGGGGAGGGAGTTTGTGCATGATATAAACCCTGGAAAGATCAGTACGCCGGTAACCATACATAATGCTTCCAGAAGTCCGCTTCGTCCCCAGCCGCGCCCTACGCTGCCTCGCCCAAGGCCGCCCCTTGCCGTTCCGCGGGCACCTCGCGCCGGCCGAAGCCGCTCGACTCCACGGCGTGACGGCATGCCCTCATGGTGCTATCATCTCCACGTACGTGGTGATGAGGCTCACCGCAACCGCCCGCGAGGGATGATGGCCTCTACCGGCGACGGTAGGGGCCTTTGCGACGGAGCCGTAACCCAGACGAGAGGCCACGCGCGATTCACATACTGGGGATCCGCCGCTTATGTACTCCATATAACAGGGCGGGCGTGATGTGGTTTCTGCGACATTCCATCCGGGTAGCGGGCCGCTCGCCCTTTTTTGCGGGACTCGGCGTGGAGGGCTGTTTGGACTGGCGGCAGGACATGGAGCGGAGGTAGTATCTCCATAGGCGTGGATCGGCTCGACCGATCTCAGCAGGAAAGCGGCATCCGCGGCAGGGTAAGGAGATCGGCTAAACAACATGCAGAGTTGCTTGGACTGGCAACAGGACATGGAGCGGAGGTGGTTGACCCAAGAGGCGCGTATCGCCTCGTGTGACAGCCGACGATAGAGCGGAACGGCCGGGGGCCATATGTGAGCATATGTTCGTATATTATTACGGGAGTTGCAGAAGCGTGCGCAGCATAAGTCATGGGAGAGGTCGCGGAAATGATACGCTACTTGCTGGTCGCGATAGGAGGGATGCTCGGAGCGGTGTCGCGCTACGGGCTGGCGGGGTGGATATCCGACGCCACGCAGGGCAGGTTCCCCTACGGGACGCTCGCGGTCAACGTCATCGGCTCCTTCGTCATCGGGTTCTTCCTGACCCTTGCGCTGGAGAGGTTCTCCTGGAGCCCGGAGCTGAGGGTGTTCTTCACCGTGGGGTTCCTGGGCGCGTTCACCACCTTCTCCACCTTCAGCTACGAGACGGTGGAGCTGCTGCGGGAGGGCGCGTACGCCCTGGCCGCCGCCAACATGGGCTTGAGCCTCTTCGGGTGCCTGGCGGCCACCTTCGCGGGGATCGCGCTCGCGAAGCTGGTCTGAGGATGCGAGTAACGCCTGTGACTCGCTTGCGAAGCGGGCTGGAGGGTACAGTCGGGAGCGGTCAGCGCGCTCGCGAAGCCTGTATTAAGGGTTGGCGACACTGGACTGTGAACGCGAGGCGGGCATGAGGAGATAGACGACACGGGAAGTCGCTCGCGAAACCTGCCTTAAGAGATGAGCGTCGCGGTCTTATGATCGCCAAGTTGATGTGAGGAGATGAGAGAGATGAAGATCGAGGGAGAGGCGAAGCTGCTCACCATCTACGTGGGGGAGCAGGACCACTACCACCACCGGCCCCTGTACCAGGCCATCGTGGAGACGTTGAAGGAGAAGGGCATTGCCGGCGCCACCGTCTTCCGTGGCATCGAGGGCTACGGCAAGCGGAGCCGCATCCACACCGCGTCCATCCTCAGGCTCTCCGAGGACCTGCCCGTGGTCATCCAGGTGGTGGACAGGGAGGAGCGCATCAGGTCGGTGCTCCCAGTCATCGACGAGATGGTGGCCGAGGGCCTGGTGACCCTGCAGGACGCGGACGTCATCATCTACCGGGCGGACGAGGGGTAGGCTTTCTTAGCGGCTCCGGAATGAGTCCCTGCCAGCCATTGCATTCCTTTTATTTATCTGTGGTTCTTCGCCATAAAGTGCGGGTAGCCCGTATGTCACTTGATAATCGATGGTTTACCAGCGCCCTAGCGACCAGGGCTTTTCCCAGTCAGCGCCAGAGCGACAGCGTATCTCTGCCTAAACCTCCGGGAGAAAAGCTTCTCGAGATACGACGCCGTCTCGCCCTCGCTGCTGCCCGCCTCAAAGCCTGACACCCCACTATCTGCGACCTATCTGCGACAGCTGCTTCGCGGCTGCGCTCACCCGGGAATGTAATGCCGTCGTGGTTGCAGGCGACCCATTTTAAGAGCGCGGGGGTGTGCGCAGAAGGCGCTTTGTCCGGCTGGAACAACTCTATCGATCATCGCTTATCAGATGGCGCAGGGCGTCGGAGTCGAACCTGCGAGCCGTTGCCGACCAATGGTATTCAGGCCATATATCCCGCCAAGGCCTGCTGCTTATCTTGCTGGCTGTTGCATACCAATAATATTGTTGTATATACTAAAATCAATATTGTATATACGATAATTTACCCGGTTAAGTAGGGCTGCGATGAACACGTCGACGGTTTCGGCCAAAGGATGGGTGGTGATTCCCAAGGAACTGAGGGAGCGTTTCGGTTTGAAGAAGGGCGACAAGGTGCGTTTCATAGATTACGGGGGCACGATCGCCATGGTGCCACTATCGAAGAACGCGATCAAAGAATCCGCCGGAATGCTGAAGGGCGAGACGTCTCTCCTCGCGTCACTGTTGCAGTCAAGACGGGAGGATGCCGCGAGGGGGAGGTAGCAATTGGCCAAACCTGGATACAAGAGATACGTTCTCGACAGCTTCGCCCTTATCGCCTACTTCGAGGGAGAAAAAGGGCAGGAGTTGATAGTCGACCTCTTGGAACAAGCAGCTAAAAACAGGTGTGAATTATATCTCGGCGTCGTAAACCTGGGAGAAATCGCGTACATCGTAGAGAGAGAAAGAGGTATTTCCAAAGCGCAGGAGACGCTTGCGCGCATCGACGAACTCCCTGTATCCATTTGTGACGTTGACCGCCATCTTGCGCTCGCTGCTGCCCACCTCAAG
>MU158555.1:3144-4535 GCA_015711875.1 Candidatus Solincola jinzensis
CAGATATCCCATCGCCTACGCCGATTGCTTCGCGGCAGCGCTCGCCCAGGAAAAGGATGCCGCCCTGGTTACCGGCGATCCCGAGTTTAGAAGCTCGGGGGTGGGCAAAGAAGTCGCATTGATGTGGCTGGAATGACCATTACGTCTGTCGTTGATCAGGTGGCGGAGGGGGCGGGATTCGAACCCGCGAGCCGTTGCCGGCCAATGGTTTTCAAGACCACCGCAATCGTCCGCTCTGCCACCCCTCCAGGGTCAATTGTAAGCAGAGGCGGCGGGTTAGTAAACGCGGCGCCCGCCGTGGGCTTCCGCCAAGCCGGAAGCGGGAACGGAGCAGCGGGAGCGGCGGAAGGATTATCGACAGCGGAGCTTACCGGAAAAGCTAGGCCGGAGAATGCGAAGGGGACGAGCGTGTGAGTGGTGGAGGAGCAGGAGCGCCGCCGGCGCCCTTTGTGTCTTTTTCAACCCTGACCATTAGAAACGAAGACCCTATCGAAACGGAGGCCTCTACTTCAGAGAGCCGCGTGTAATGGCTATCGCCCTCGTATATAGGGGGCATGCACGGCGCCTTGTGTGCTGCATCCTTGCAAACAGCGCGTGGCGGCTATCTTCGACCCTGGCGCTTATGGCCCCTCGCGAATCGTCGCTCAGTTCTCGCCCGCAAGCTCCCGACTGTTCCGGCGGTTCCCGTACGCCTCCCCCAGGAGGCCGACGCTGCGCAGGGCGGTGTACTGGAAGGGCCAGTGACGGCGGAGGATTATCTCCGCCCTTCCGCGGGGGTCGGGCAGGGGCTGGCGGCTGGTGGCGAGGTAGATGACCTCGCGCAAGATCATCCCCTCCGCCAGTACCCGCTGCAGGCGACGGTCTTCCCCACCGATGAGGGCGCGCATCCCCTCGACGTCCACCATGACCACGCGAGTGGAGGGAAAGGCGTGCAGTGGATAAACAGGGTGTTCTTTCCAAGGCGCATCTTTAATGGCCTGCTTTGGTTCGCTTTCCTCCGAAGAAGCAACATCGGGAGCTTCTCGCAGCCGGCTTTCCTGGCCTGCGCACCTCGGTCCCGCCGTGTTGTTCAACGCGTCGCTCTCCGACAAAACCTCTCTCCCGTGCGCCTGTATTGCCGTCGTTTGGCCTTTATCTGATAAGGCTTTATCGTCTGTATATCTGCGATGCGCCTCTGGGGACTCCATTATCACGGGCTGCATTCTTCCTTTTCCTGATCCTTCCCCATGCGCCCATGAGATTTCCACGGGGAGGATGGGCCTGCCCAACAGGCGGGCACGGAAGGCCTCGCCGGAGACCACCTCCAGGCGCATCCCCGGGAGCAGGGGGGAGAAATCACGCATGATGCGGCGGATTATGACCAACAGTTCTTCGTTTCGCATCGCAGACCA
>JACVJG010000293.1 GCA_015711875.1 Candidatus Solincola jinzensis
TGATGTCGCGTGGTGGAGCGTACGACGCTGGAAGACGTGGTTGGAGGCGGAAACGCATTTTCCCGTGCGCCCCCGGGGTCTCGAGGCGGAAAGGGGTATGACGCATGCTCGCCTACGGTTTCGCGCAGCGGGCTCTGGTGGGCGGGGTGCTCATCGCCATGGTATGCTCGCTGATCTCTTTCTTCGTGGTGGTGAGGAGGCTGGCTTTCGTGGGCATGGGCATATCCCATGCCGCCTTCGGCGGCGTGGGCATAGGGCTGGCGACGGGCTTCGATCCCGTTATGGCCGCGGGCGCCTTCTGCGCCGCCGTGGCGTTGGCGATAGGCTGGCTCAGCCGCAGGGGGCGCCTCCATGAGGACACCGCCATAGGCATCCTCTTCGCGACGGCCATGGCCCTGGGGGTGCTGCTCGTGCGCCTGGCGAGGGCGTACAACCTCGACCTCATGAGCTATCTTTTCGGGAGCATCCTCGCCCTGAGCTGGGGCGACGTCATTACCATAGCGGTGGTGGCCATGATCGCCTCCGCCTTCGTCCTCCTTTTCTTCAAGGAGCTGCTCTTCATCTCCTTCGACGAGGAGACGGCCGCGGCGAGCGGCCTGCCGGTGAGGTTCGCGTACTATGGCCTGCTGGTGGCCCTGTCCGTCACCATCGTGATCTCCATAAAGCTTGTGGGCATCGTGCTGGTATCGGCATTGCTGGTGATTCCGGGGGCGGCGGGCATGCAGGTCTGCCGCAATTACCGGGGCGTGCTGGCGGTATCGCTGGCGGTGGGGATATCCTGCGTGGCGCTGGGCCTCTATCTCTCATACTGGTTCGACCTGGCCTCGGGGGCCGCCATCGTGCTCACACTTTTTGCGGCTTTCCTGCTGTGCATGGCCCTCTCGCCGAGGCGCCCGTACATGATGAGGCTGAGGCGGAAAGCCTGAGGGACGCCGGCCGGCATGACGCGTTGGGGCGCGCGTTCGCGCGGAAGGTCCGCTGGCACCCATCTCTCTGGGCGACGACCAGGACAGCGTATTGATGGCGCGGCGCGCCCTGGGCTATACTGATGGGGAAGGCTCGAGAAGCGATGACAGCGGGAGGTGACCGGCTATAGGCGGGCCGGAGGAATCCCGGAAAACTCAAGACGGAATCCCTGACCGGTAGGGATTCCGTCTCTTTATAGAGAATAAAGACTTGGGTTTGCCGCCGCGCATGAAGGGGGGAGCCGGAGGCACGTTCATGAGAGCACCGGCCCCTATAGCGGTATTATCCGGCGCAGGGCGCAGCGATCGGGCCCGGGTGAGAGGAAGCTACGGAAAGGGGAGGTATGAAGAGATGCCGGTGAAATACATCTTCGTGACGGGGGGCGTGTCGTCCTCGCTGGGAAAGGGGATCACCGCGGCATCCATCGGTAGGCTTCTCAAAGCGCGAGGCCTGAAAGTGACCATGCAGAAGATGGATCCCTATATCAACGTGGACCCGGGGACCATGAACCCCTTCCAGCATGGCGAGGTCTTCGTCACCGACGACGGAACCGAGACCGACCTCGACCTAGGCCATTACGAGCGTTTCGTGGATGAGCACCTTGGCAGGGAGAACAACGTCACCACCGGAAGCGTCTACTGGTCCATCATCTCCCGCGAGCGCAAGGGGGAGTTCCTGGGGGGCACGGTGCAGGTGATACCCCACGTGACCAACGAGATCAAGGAGCGCATCCTGCGCCTCACGCGCTCCAGCGAGGTGGACGTGGTGATCACCGAGATCGGTGGCACGGTGGGTGACATCGAGAGCCTTCCCTACCTGGAGGCCATACGGCAGTTCAAGAAGGACGTGGGTCCGGAGAACGTCATGTACATACATGTGAGCCTGGTTCCCTATCTCGAGACCACCAAGGAGATGAAGACCAAGCCCACCCAACACAGCGTGAAGGAGCTCCGCTCCATGGGCATCCAGCCCGACGCCATCGTCTGCCGCTCCAAAGAGCCCATCGGCATGGACCTCAAGGACAAGATATCCCTTCTCTGCGATATCGATATAGAGGGCGTGATATCCGCCCCTACTGCCGATTGCATCTACGAGGTGCCGTTGCTCCTGCACGCGGAGGGGCTCGGCGACTACGTGGCCAGGCACCTGGGCCTGGAGGGCCATGAGGAGGACCTCTCGGAGTGGGAGGAGATGGTGCGCAGGATCAAGTCGGCCTCCGAGAGGGTGAGCATAGGGGTGGTGGGTAAGTACGTGGATCTCTCCGACGCCTACCTCTCCATCATCGAGAGTCTGCAGCACGGCGGATACGCCCACGGCGCGCGCGTGGATATCGCCTGGATAGCCTCTGACGACATCACGCGCGAGAACGCGGGGGAGCTGCTCGCGGGGCTGGACGGCATCCTCATCCCGGGGGGCTTCGGGGTGCGCGGGGTGGACGGAAAGGTGGAGGCCATACGTTACGCGCGCGAGAACCGTGTGCCCTTTTTCGGCATCTGTCTGGGGTTACAGTGCGCGGTGATCGAGACGGCCAGGAACCTGTGCGGGCTGGAGAAGGCCAACAGCTCCGAGTTCGATCCCGCCACCCCCCACCCGGTCATCGATCTCCTGCCCAGCCAGCGCGATGTCGACGAGATGGGGGGGACCATGCGCCTGGGGCTTTATCCCTGCAAGCTGGAGGAAGGCTCTCTCGCCCATGCCTGCTACGGCGAGGAGGTGATCTACGAGCGACACCGTCACCGCTACGAGGTCAACAACCACTATCGCAGCCAGCTCCAGGAAGCGGGCCTGGTTTTCTCCGGGCTTTCCCCGGACGGCAGGCTGGTGGAGATAATCGAGCGCAGGGATCATCCCTGGTTTCTGGCCGGGCAGTTCCATCCCGAGTTCAAGTCCCGCCCAAACCGTCCCCATCCCCTGTTCCGTGATTTCGTGGCGGCGGCCTTGAGGCGCAGGGCGGAGCTGGAAGGCGCGCCCAACCTCAAGGTGGTAGGATGACACATATCCGTTTGCGCAGTTCTTGAGGGACGGGAGAGGTTATGGACAGGGTACTGAAGACCTTCATGGAGCTGGTGGCCATCGACAGCGAGACCTACCACGAAGGCGAGCTGGCGGCGTACGTTATGAGGGTAGCCCGAGAGGTGGGTTTCGAACCCTATATGGACAACGCCGGCAAGGCGGTGGGCGGCGAGGCGGGGAATGTCTATATCAGTCTTCCGGAGCGAGGCGTGGACGCGCCGCCCATTATCTTCTGCGCCCACATGGACACCGTATCGCCCGGCAGGGGGGTCGAGCCTGAGCTCAAAGGCGAGAGGGTGATATCGAGTGGAAAGACCGTCCTGGGGGCGGACTGCAAGGCGGGGGTCGCGGCAATCATCGAGCTCATGCGCCTTTCGGCGGAGGGCGGTTTGAGGCATGGCCCCCTGGAGATGCTGCTCACGGTGGCGGAGGAGAAGCAACTGCAGGGCGTGCGACATCTTGAGCGCGATAGGCTTAAGGCGCGTCATGCCTTCGTCCTCGACGGAGAGGGGGAAGTGGGCGCGGTGATCAACGCTTCCCCCACCCAGGACAACCTGGAGTTCGTCTTCCATGGCAAAGCGGCGCATGCGGGAGTGGAGCCAGAGAAGGGCAAGAACGCCATCTTCGGGGCCGCGTGGGCCATAAGCCTTATGAGACTGGGTCGCATAGACAGCGAGACCACCGCGAATATCGGCATCATCCGGGGCGGGAGGGCGGTGAACATCGTGCCCGACCGCGTGGTGGTGGAAGGGGAGGTCCGTTCCCATGACCCCCGCAAGCTGGACGAGCAGAGGAAGTCCATGGTGCGGGCGGCGCTTGAGGCGGAGGGGGCCGTGGGGGTGGGGGTAGAGGTGAAGGTGGAGCGCGCATACGACGGCTACCGCATCGATGCCGGCGACTCACTCGTGCGCCTGGCGAAGGAGGCGGGAAAAGCCATGGGGATCAAGATGGAGCTCAAGTCATCGGGCGGCGGCAGCGACGCCAACTTTCTCAACGCGGCGGGGATAAGGTCGCTCGTTCTGAGCATCGGGGCCAGGGAGCCCCATACCACCCACGAATACCTGGAGGTGCGCGACCTGGCCAGGCTGGTGAGATTGTGCTCGGAGATAGCCGCGACGGCGGGTAGATTGAGGGTGGCGGGATGAAGGACACGCGGGACGAGATCCTGGAAAGGAGAACCATCTTCGAGGGCAAGGTGGTGAGGCTGTACCTCGATCGCGTACGCCTGCCGAACGGCAGGGAGGCGGAGAGAGAGGTGGTGTCGCACCGCGGAGCGGTGGGCATGGTGGCTCTGGACGACGAGGGCTGTGTTTACCTGGTAAGGCAATACCGGCATGCCACCGGCGAGCACCTGCTGGAGATACCGGCTGGCAAGCTCGACGCAGGCGAGGACCCCGTGGAATGCGCGCGCCGCGAGCTGTTGGAGGAGATAGGTCGCAGAGCGGACAGCTGGCGCCGGCTGGCTTCTTTCTACACCTCGCCGGGCTTCAGCGACGAGGTGCTTCACCTCTACCTGGCGCGCGACCTCATCAGGGGAGAGGCGTCTCCAGTT
>JACVJG010000294.1 GCA_015711875.1 Candidatus Solincola jinzensis
GCACCAAGCCATGACGCTGGATATTTACTGCATGATGCGCCAATACCCTAACATGCATTCGCCGTTTTCTGATTGCCATATAATGGTATATGGCGACCATAGGCGACGCGCGTTCCCGGTATGAACAGGTTGATCAGGCGTAATCACCCGGGATGGAGGCGTGAAGACCACCCTCTCGTTCCCATCCCGGGCTCCAAACGCCGGCGTCTTCGCGTCTCGCACCTGGTTGCAATGGAGCACTCGGGGCCGCCCCACCGATCCCTTTGGCGGTATCAGGCTGTGGATATCTGACCAGCCGGGATCCTCGGCTCCTCGCCATAGCGGGCCACGGTCAGCCTGTACGCGTCCAGGCTCTGGATAGTTGACCGGCCAGGGCCGCCCTCAGAGGTCCTTGGGGCGCAGGTCCAGGACGCGGTAGGCCTTCAAGGCCACGGTGGGGTCGTAGATCTCCTCCATGGCCACGAACTCCACCTTGGCGCGCATCTCCACCGCGGTGATGAGCTTGGTCACCACGTCGTTCTCGATCCTGGCGGTGTCGAAGCCCTCCGCCGGCGCGATCTTCACCACCAGCTCGTCTGGTGAGTAGGGGTCCGAGAGGTCGCGCTTGGTGAAGATGATCTGGTACTCCTTGACCCCCGGGGTGTTGGCCACCTCGTCCCTGAGTATCTCCGGGTTGATGAGGGTGCCTTTGAGGTTCACCAGCTCGGAGGTGCGGGTGGCGTAGGTGCTGCCCACGGCGATGATGGAGCGCTCCACGTTGCGGCCGCAGTGGGGGCAGGTCTCGTGGGTGAGCGCCCCCAGGTCCCCGATGACGTAACGCAGGAGCACGGTGCCGCGACGGTTGAGGTGGGTTATGGCGAGCAGGCCGCGCTCCCCGTCCGGGAGCCGCTTGCCCGTATGCTCGTCCACCACCTCGAAGAAGTATAGGTTGGGGGCCGGGTTGTGGCATCCGCTGAAGTCCGTGCACTCCGGCATGGCGCCCTGCATCTCGGTGAAGCCGTAGGAGTTGGATACGAAGGGGTCCTCGGCGCCCATGTTCATTAGGCGCTGCCGCATGTCATCGCGCATGCCCTTGGGGCAGGCCTCGCCCAAAGCCTGGATGTGCTTGGTGGCGGAGAAATCGCGCCCCTGCTCCTCCGCTTTCATGATCAGGCGGCGTATGAAACTGGCGATCCCCAGCCACACCTCGGCGCGGCCTTTCTCGATGAGGTCGATGGCGTAGTCCATGGAGCGGTGCACGGGGAACTCGGGATAGGTCATGCCGGTGCAGCCGTACATATTGAGGCTGCCCAGGCCCATGATGCCGATATCCCGGGCGCGGAAGAAGCCGATGTGGGGCACGGGCCCGAGGGGAAAGAGGTTGATGCCGCGGGAATAGGGAGGGAAGCCCCCCAGCTTGATGCCGCGGAAGATCATCTGCCATATGCCGTGGGCGTCGTGGATGGTGTTCCAGAAGGGGGTGGGCACCCCGGTGGTGGAGCCGGTGGTGTAGGTGACCTCGAATATCCAGTCGTAGAGGGTGGGGTTGGAGGGCTTGAGCTTGAAGGCGTCGGGCTCCGCCATGTAATCCTTCTTGTAGGTGAGCGGCAGCTTCTCCAGGTCGTCGAGGGTCTGGATGTCCCCGCGCTCGATGCCGTGTTGCGCGAAAAGGCGCTTGTAATAGTCGTGCCCGTCCCAGATCCATTCCATCTGGCGCTTGAACATCTCGTCCTGCATGGCGCGGATGCGGTCCTGGGACCAGAAGGTGGGGTCGTCGTCCTCGGCGTAGAGCGGGATGCTCTGGATGTAGCGTTGCGTGTTCTCCGGCGTCACCGGGACCTTTTCGTAGGTGCCGTCTTCCTTGGGAATGTAGAGAACGCTCATGGAAGCCTACCCCCTTGTCTTCTCCGGATGCTCCATCCCTGCTTTACGGCTCGGGGCGAGCCGCCGTCCAGCCTTGACGGGAAGATTCTAACCGCTTGGCGCGTCGCTGGCAATAACCTGACGGGAAGTCAGCCATGGCCCCGCGGCTTCAAGGAAGCGCAGGCAGAGGCGGTTAGAAAGGCCGGGAATAGCATATGGGTGAGATGAGGGACGGCGCCATCATGGTGGGTCAGGGATTGGGGATATGCTCGCTATCCGAGGCCGCTGCGCTTTTCCCGCCGCCCTGATAGCGGCTTTTCGCAGACCATCTCACATGCCTTATGCATATCGTCAGAAACGGTTGCGTTTTTCCCACCCACCCCATGCCGGGTTCCGATTACGCCCACCAACGGCTTCAACCCCCTGGGCACCAGGAACCCCCCCGGCGTTCCGCGGGCGCTTAGCCCCGCAGGCATCCCCATGTTCACGCCGCGGGGACGGTGAAGAAAAAGGTCGATCCCCTGCCGGGCTCCGATTCCGCCCATACCTTCCCGCCCCATCCCTCCACCGCGCGCCTCACCGTTGACAGCCCTATGCCCAGCCCGCGGGCGGCGTCCTCGCCGCGCAGGCGCACGAAGGGCTCGAAAATGATCTCCAGTTTCTCGGAGGGGATGCCTCTGCCGTTATCGCTCACCGCCACCACCACTTCCTCTCCGCGCCGGGAAGCGGACAGGCTCACGCACGGTGTACCGGCAGCGCCGGCATGCCTGGCGGCGTTGTGGAGAAGGTTGTAGAGCACCTGCTGCAGCCTGGTGGCATCCGCTCTCACCGTGGGCAGCTCATCCGCTACCGTCAGTTCAACCCCTCTTTTCATGAACATGGGCTCGAGTCCCTGCAATGCCGTGTCCAGGGCTTCCCGCAGGGGGATTTCCGTCACCGCGCCTTCGGGAACGCCGGCTCTCGCGTATTCGAGCAGGGAGGTGGTGAAGCGGTCCATGGCGGAGAGGGAGTTGATGATCTCCTCCAGCCAGGAACGCCTTTCCCGGTCCAGCGAGTCCCCACAGACCCTTTCCAGCATGCGCGCATATCCGTATGCCGTTGAGAGCATGCCTCGCAGGTCGTGGGACAAGGTGTGGGCGAAGGCCTCCAGCTCGCGGTTGGCGGTGCGTAGCCTTTCCTCGGCTTCCTTGCGCTCGCTGATGTCCCTCACTATGCCCACGGCGTGCCAGCGGTCCCCCACGCGCAGCGAGGACAGCGATAGCTCCATGGCGAAGGTGCTTCCGTCCTTGCGCCTGCCCTCGAACTCGTGCGTCTTCCCGAACATGCGCCCGGACCCGGTAACCGCGAAGGCCGCGATGTCGCGGTGGTACGCGGCGTGCCTTTCCCTGGGTATCATGAGCTTGTGCAGGTCTCTACCCAGCATCTCCTCGGCGGTGTATCCGAACATCCTCTCGGCGGCGGCGTTCCAGAAGGTCACCTCGCCCAGGTCATTGAGCATGATGATGGCGTCACGAGCGGTGGCCGCGAGGGTCCTGAAGCGCTCCTCGCTCTCGCGCAGGGCCTCCTCTATCCTGCGGCGCTCGGTCACGTCATGGTAGTTTATGACAATGCCCCGCACCGCATCGTCATCGAGGAGGTTGCGGCCAACCGCTTCCAGGTAACGCCATGACCCGTCCGCGTGCCGGTAGCGGTACTCGGCGGTGGCCACGCTGTACGGCTCATTCAACTTCTCGGAGAACAAGGCCGCAATGGAGGGTAGGTCCTCGGGATGGATGAAGTCGAAAGCCACCATGCCGGCAAGCTCATCCGGGCTATAGCCGGTCATGCGCTGAAAGGACGGGCTCATGTAGCGCATGGTGCCGTCGGCGTTGAGCACCGTCACCGCGTCGTAGGAGTTCTCGATAAGGGAACGGAACCAGCGCTCCGAGGCGCTCAAGGCCTCCTCCTCCTCGCGGTGGGCGGTGACGTCGCGGAATATCCCCACGGTATGGATGACGCGGCCGCGCTCCACGAAGGGGTTGATGTTGCCCTCCACGCGCAGGACGCTGCCGTCCTTGCGTAAAAACCTGGCCTGCGCTCCCCGCACCCGCTCTCCCGATATCACCTTTTCCAGGACGCCGAGGCAATGGTCGAGGTCCTCGGGGTGGATGACGTCGCGCAGGCTAAGACCGGCGATCTCTTCCTCTCCATAACCAAGGGCTTCCCTCCAGGCCGGGTTGACATAGAGGTAGCGGCCGTCGGGAGAGACGCTCTGGATGAGGTCTCCGGCGCTCTCCACCAGGTCTCGGTAACGCTCCTCCGAGGCCCGGAGCTCCTCCTCGAAACGACGCCGCTCCAGCAGGTGTCCGAACCTCTCCGCCACCGTGGCCAGGAGAGCCCGCTCCTCCGGCAAAAAGGGGTCGTCCTCAGCGTTATCAAGATCGTTGCGGTAAGCTACCTCCAGCGAGCCGATGGCCTCGTCGCCGGCATTGACGTTGACGGATATCACCCACCGTCCTCGCGTGAAGACGGGGGAGCGATACTCCTTTCCCTCCAGAACCAATCTCGCACCCGCGAGCTCCGGGTAACGCATGGCTCCGGGGAGGGCGTTCACAGCCTCATGGAGCATTTGATCGAGGTCGATGCCCGGTTTCCCCTCCAGGCGGGAAAGCGAATAGAGGTAATCGAGCTCCTTGAGGCGT
>JACVJG010000295.1 GCA_015711875.1 Candidatus Solincola jinzensis
CCCTTCAGGGAAGATTGGTGGTGGGCGAGCTTGCCCTGGACGGGAAGGTGCGAGGGGTGAGGGGCGCGCTGGCCATGGCTCTCTGGGCACGCAGGCAGGGGCGTGCGGAGATAATTCTGCCCTTCCAGAACCTGCGCGAGGCCTCTCGTATACAGGTCATAAAGGTCACGGGGGTCGAGAGCCTGAGACAGGCCCTGGAGTATCTGAAGGGTGGAAGCGCCCATGAGCACCATGCGGGTGAGGAGGAAAACCGCGAGGATGACCCGCCATGCCTTTCCGAGGTCAAGGGACAGGCACACGCCAAACGCGCCCTGGAAATAGCGGCGGCCGGCTTTCATAACCTTATCATGGTGGGCCCACCCGGCTCGGGGAAATCCATGCTGGCGGAGAGGCTTCCCGGGATAATGCCGCCCCTTGAAGGGGACGAGGCGCTGGAGGTAGCGAGCATCCACAGCGTGGCGGGCACTCTGGACCCTGACCGGCCCCCTTCAAAGCGGCCCCCGTTCCGTTCGCCGCATCATTCCATCTCTCATGTGGGCCTGGTGGGGGGAGGCAGGAACTTTCCCCGTCCGGGGGAGATCACCCTCAGCCATAACGGGGTTCTTTTCCTGGACGAGTTGCCGGAGTTCAGGCGGGATGCGCTCGAGGTATTGCGCCAGCCCATGGAGACAGGGTGGGTGAGTATCTCCCGCTCCCTGATATGCACCCGCTTCCCGGCCCGCTTCCTCCTGGTGGCGGGGATGAACCCTTGCCCGTGCGGCTACCTGGGGGATTCGCTTCGCGCTTGCTCGTGCGCCCCCAGCCGGGTGAGGGGTTACTACGGACGTGTCTCGGGGCCGCTCCTGGACCGTATGGACCTTCAGGTGGAGGTGCCGCGGCTGAACGCGCGAGAGCTGGTGGATCTTCCCTGCGGAGAGCGATCGGAGCAGGTGAGGGAGAGGGTGATGAAAGCGCGCGAGATGCAGAGGCGGCGATGGGGAGGTAACGGTCTGACCAACGCCAGGGTCGGGATCTCCGAGCTGCGGTCCGCATGCCGGTTAGGGGAGGAGGAGAGGCGATTCATGTTCACGGCTTGCGAGCGGCTGGGGCTCACGGCCAGGGGCTTCGATCGCTGCCTGCGGGTAGCCAGGACCATCGCGGACCTGGCGGGGCGCGAGCGCGTCGGTGTCGCGGATCTCGCCGAGGCGGTGCAGTACAGGACGCTGGAGAGGATCTTGAGTTCATACGTGGCCATGGAGGTGCGGCTTGGAAGCGGCGTTTAGGGTCACAGGGGAACTTGATGTGCGTATGGGCAAGGTTTTTTATGGCGCGGGAAAACGAAACGGAGTGATCGATCCCGGATCTCCGGGTTGTCACGGCTCGCGCTCGCTCAGTTGCGGTCGCCGCCGCTATCGAGAGGGTTGGCCAAGCGACAAAGCCTTCCAGGAGGACGAAAATGGAAGCCGCGTATAGGGCGGCGCTGGCATGCCTGCCCGGCATGAGCATGCTTTCCCTGCCAAAGCTCATTGCCCTGGCGGGAAGCGCGGAAGAGCTGTGGACGGTATTAGCGCGCGGCGGGGAACGGGCCGCGGCACTGGTGGGGCGCGAAAAAGCGCAGACCTGGGCGATGGAATGCAGGAAAACCGAGCCTGAGGCGGTTTTGAGGGAGCTCGCCCGCGCTGGCATCGAGGTGATCGCACCGGGCGACGCTTCCTACCCGCCCATGCTTGCTGCCATCTACGACCCGCCGGCGGTGCTCTTCGCGCGTGGCGAGATGCCCCCTGTGGACGGTCCCTGCGTGGCGGTGGTGGGGTCTCGAAAGGCATCAGGCTACGGCACCTATGTCGCTCATGCCCTGGGCGAGGAGCTTGGCCGGCTCGGAATCACGGTGGTTTCGGGGGCGGCCTACGGGGTGGACGGAAAAGCCCATCAGGGCTGCCTGCGGGCTGGTGGGCACACCGTTGCCGTGCTGGGGTGCGGGGTTGACCGGGTCTATCCTCCCGGACACGAGGGCCTGCTGCAAGAGGTGGCGAAGCAGGGTTGCCTGCTCAGCGAATTTCCTCCTGGAACAGGGCCCTTGCCGTGGCATTTCCCATACCGCAATCGTATAATCGCCGGCTTAAGCCATGTTGTGGTGGTGGTCGAGGCCTCGCAAAGGAGTGGCGCCCTCATAACCGCGGAGATCGCCCTGGAGGAAGGGCGTGAGGTCATGGCCGTACCGGGGCCTATAGGGAACCCGCTCTCGCGTGGAACCAACGGCCTCATCCAGAAAGGGGCCAAGCTGGTCATGGAGGTGAGCGATATATGTGAGGAGTTGCCAATGGAAGCCTTGAAGAAGATAGAGGAGAAGAGCAGGTCGCGGTCTTATGTCTCTCGCGGCGAGGAAAACCCCGTGGCCGAACCCCTCTGCGATGACGAAAAGACCTGCCTGGAGATCTTGAGCGGAGGACCCTGCGGCTTGGACTTTCTGGCGGCGAGGGCGGGAAAGCCGGTGGGCGAGATGCTCTCGCGCCTCTCGTCTCTCATCCTGCGAGGCCTGGTGGCCGAGGAGCCAGGCGGACGGTACCGGGCTTTGCCGGTTCTGGAAGATCGATGCCACTGACCTACGGTTATCTGGATATCACAAACATTAGGGTGTGGCCCTCGACTCACCACGTCCGCGCTTGTGTCTTGCCATGGGTGACGGATAGGAGGATCAGAGACGTCGAGATATCCGGCTTACCATGCCCACAGTTGAGGTTGACCGGGCATAAAATATAGGCCAAGTGGCGCAAGAGCGCTCCCTCCTTTTTGCGTTGTCACATCTCGATTGACAGATACCATATTTGTTAACAATAATTAAAATCAATCACAGTTAAATCAGATATTGACAATAATTGCTTTTACTATAAAATTATATATAATTTCAACAGTAAGGCTTGCGCTCAAGGGGGAAGATGCACGTTCTGGTTGAGGAGTACCTGAGGTTCCTTTCAGCGGAACGCAACCTCTCGCCCGAGACCCTGCGGGCATACCGAGAAGACCTGCGGGTTTTCAGCGAGTTCTGCCTCCGCGCCGGCGTCGATGATCCGGCGGATGTGGACCACCGGCTCCTCCGCCGCTATCTGGCAAATCTGCAGACCAGGGGATACGCGCGCTCCACCGTGGCGCGGCGTTCTTCTTCCGTGAAGGGCTTCTTCCGCTTCCTAACCTCAAGGGGTTACGTCAAGGAGGATCCGGCGCTTGCCCTGACGCCGCCCAAGCGTGGGCGCAGGCTGCCTCGCGTTCTGAGATTGGAGGATATCGAGGGCGCGGAGGAGAAGTATGCTTTGCATGTCTATTCGACCTCGTTGAGGGATATGGCCATCGTGGAGCTCTTGTATGCGACCGGCATGCGAGTGGGGGAACTGTGCGAGCTTGACCTGGAGGATCTGGATATGCGAAGAGGGGAGGTGAGAGTTCTCGGTAAGGGTCGCAAGGAGCGCGTCATCCCTGTGCATGACGCCGCACTGCAGTTGGTGGGGAGATACCTGGAAAAGGAAAGGCCGGTGCTGGCCGCGAACTCGCGTGCTGGCGGGGAGGAAAAAGCGCTCTTCCTCGGAATGCGCGGGGCAAGGCTGAGCGACCGGGGCGTACGCCGGGTGGTGGAAAGGTTTTTCCGGTCCCTTGAGGGGGGCAGGAGGGTCAGCCCTCACACTCTGCGCCACTCCTTCGCCACCCACCTGCTGCATGGGGGGGCGGACCTTAGGACGGTCCAGGAGCTGCTGGGTCATGTTGATTTATCAACTACCCAGATATATACTCATCTTGATAAAGGTCAGCTGAAAGAGGTTTTTTTCCGAACCCACCCCCGCGCGTGATGCTACTGCAAAGGCCCAGCATCTTATTACCGAGATGGGGAGAATGTTGAACACGGCAGACTTTTACAAAAGAGGAGCCAGGTTGGAAGGCATAGAGGATGTAAGCAAAATCTGGAAGCAATTCAAGGAGGAGGGTTCCCAGGAATCGCGCGAAAAGCTCATCCTCAACTATGCCCCCCTGGTCAAGTACGTGGCGGGGAGGGTCTCGTCAGGGCTTCCACCCAACATAGAGTACGCGGACCTGGTGAGCTACGGCATCTTCGGGCTCATCGATGCCATCGAGAAATACGACCCTGAGCGGGGGATAAAGTTCGAGACCTATGCCATATCCCGCATCAAGGGAGCCATCATCGATGAGCTGCGCTCCATCGATTGGGTCCCTCGCTCCATACGTTTCAAGGCAAGAGAGCTGGAAAAAGCCTACATGGTGCTGGAAAACGAGCTCAAGCGCCTGCCCACGGACGAGGAAGTGGCCCAGCATATGGGGATGTCGGTGGACGAGCTCAACCAGTTGCTGCAACAGATGAGCTTCATCTCCCTGGTGGCTTTGGACGAACTGTGGAACATCAGAGACGACAAGGGCGATAAGGTAAGCCTGGTGGACACCCTCGAGGACTCCCGCGTCAAGGACCCCTCCCAGACCTACGAGATCGAGGAGATGAAGAGGATCCTCGCGGACGCCATCAACCGCCTGCCGGA
>JACVJG010000296.1 GCA_015711875.1 Candidatus Solincola jinzensis
CCTTTCCTTCACCCCCAGTCCCCTGGCGATTCCCTGCACGAACGTCGTCTTCCCGCTCCCCAGCTCGCCTTCCAGCAGCAGAACGTCTCCGGCCCGCAACCCAGCGGCCAGGAGCGCACCCAGCTTCCGGGTCTCCGAGGGAGCGCTGGTCGTCAACTCGAAAGAACAGGCGTGGCAAGCTTTCAAGGTCCCTCCTGGCTCGATTCCACGGGGACACCCGCCATAACGGTCACCGTTCGACAGTACTCGAGATAACGTCCTACCGATCATCGGCCGCGCCGTATCGCCCCGGACCGCCTTCTCCCCCAAACGCCGCAGTGGCGCCTTTGGCCGTCATAGCCCCTTACCTTCCCCGACCGTGGGCATGATCTTCGGGAAAGCGGCGTTCTCTTCCCGGGCTTCAACCGCGCAAGGTCCTCAACGCATTGTCACGAACTCGCGGAGCAAGATCAAAAAAGCCCTAGCTGCTCCGGCTCCGCCCTCATGGCCGATTCCCCGCAAGCCGCTTCCGACGGCCGCCCCCTTTCCGCCTCCTGCCTCCAGCGCGCGCGTTCCGCCTCCAGGTGCTCCTTAAGCCTCTGGAAATCCTCCACGAGCACGCTTTTCAGGGGAGGCTTGTGGAGGGCGGCCGCGGGGTGGAAGAGGGGCACGTAAGCGAGCCCCTCCCTGTGGATCAGTTTGCCGTGCAGCTGGGTAATGCCGGTGTTGGTCTTGAGCAATGTCTTGGTGGCATGATTTCCCAAGGTGCATATTATACGGGGCCTGATGATATCTATCTGCTTGAAAAGATAAGGGGTACAGGTCTCCAGCTCCTCGGGCTGCGGGTCGCGATTGTCCGGCGGTCGGCATTTGAGGGTGTTGGCGATATATACCTGGGAACGCTTGAGCCCGATGGAGGCCAACAGCTGGTCCAGGAACTGTCCCGCCGGACCGACGAAGGGTATGCCCTGGCGGTCCTCGTGGAAGCCCGGCGCCTCTCCCACGAACATGATGTCCGCGTCCTCGTCGCCCACACCCAGGACCAGGTTGGTGCGCGTGTGTCCGAGCGAACAGCGGAGACAGTCACGGATAGCCTCGTAAAGCTCCCCTATGGTAGCCGCCTCGCGCCAGTCGCCTGCCATGACCTGACCTAGTTCGAGCATCCAGTGCAGCTGGCGGCGGTGCATGAACCGCAGCCCGAGGAGCCCGCCGAGGACCTGAAGTCCCCTGATGAGGCCGACCCGCTCTTGAAGCCGAAGGTGGAGAAAAGCTTCTTTATCCTTTTCCTGCCGCATACCGCGCAGCACTCCGCCTCGTCGGACATATTGCGGGCGAAGTGCTCGAAGGTCTCGCCGCAAGACTCGCATCTATATTCGTAAAAGGGCATCGTCCATCACTTCCCTTCCGTGTTCTCACCATGATTTTAATCGCATCCCCGACGAGCAGGCAACGAGCCGCATCATTTTTCGAGGCGCCTAGCGACGTTCCCACGTCTTGCCGGCGCCGCGCATATCTCCTCAAGGACCTTATCCACCGAGAGCGCGGAAAGCGGGCGTCCTCGTTGGAGGTCAGCCCCTTTCCATGCTGGCGGGACGGCTCCGCGTTGTCGACCACCGCAGCGGGGCAAAGCCAGGCCGCCGCCTGCCTCCCATGCCGCCTCGCCGCGATTGTCTACCCTCACTCCATGGTGTAATTTCTTGCTAGCCCTGTTCCTGATCTCCGGTTGGTTCAAGACAAGGGATGGACATGGCCACCATAAACCGTTCAAAGAATAAGCGGGAATGGAGCTTCTGGCCCTTCGCCGTCATCGCGCTGGTGCTGGCGGCCTTCTTCCACTCCATGCTCACCTTGTCCAAGGTCCCCTGGATAGCGGATATAAGATCGTATTATTACCCAGCCTGGCGATACCTCGCGCAATCCTTCCGCTCCGGGGGACCGTCTTTATGGTGTCCCGGAATATACTGCGGTTTCCCCCTCTTCGCCGACAGCGAGATGGGGCTGTTTTACCCCATAAACCTTATCTTTTTCCAGCTCCCGGCCACGGCGGGCTTCAACTACAATATTTTCCTGCATTACCTCCTGGGAGGCGTTTTCACCTATGCCTATTGCCGGCGCCTGAGGCTGGGGCGCTCCGCGTCCCTCTTCGCCTCCCTGCCTTTTACGCTGGGGGGTTTTTTTCTGTCGCACATGGTGCACCCCAACGCCGTGGCCACCGCCGCCTGGATGCCCCTTTTCCTGTATTGCCTGGAGAGGGCGCTGTCGGAAGGCAAGCCGACGTTCCACCTCGCGGCCGGGGCGGTGGTGGGCCTGCAATGCCTTTCCGGGTTTTTGATGGTTCCGCTCATGGAGGCGCTGTTGGCTTTCTTCTATGTCCTCTCCTATCGATTCGAGGGAGACGTCGACAGGCGCAGGACCGTCCTCATCAATCTCGGCTGGCTCGCCCTGGCGTTGGGCGTGGGGGCGGGCTTGGGCATGGTGCAGAACCTGCCCAGTTACCATTTGGTGCAGAGCTCCTACCGCGCCGGGGGCCTCTCGGAAAAGGTGGCGGGGATAGGGAGCATGCCGCCCGCTCAGCTCCTGGGCATAGCGCTGCCAAGGCTTTTCGGACGCGGCCTGGCGCAGGGGGGGTACCTGGGCGCCTGGACCTTTGAGGAGACCTACGCATACATGGGCATACTCCCCATCCTCTTCGCATCCGCGGCCCTCCTGCGGCCGCGCCGCAGGCACGCGGCATTCTTCTTCTGGGCCGGCGCCGTCTCCCTGGTGTTGAGCCTGGGCAAATACGGCCTGCTGTGGTCGGCGCTGCGCCACCTCCCCGGGTTCAACGTCCTCAAGGGCTCGAGCCGCTTCATACTCATCTTCAACCTCTCCCTGGCCGTTCTGGGAGGAATGGGCTTTGAACGCTGGCGCAGCGGTGAGTTCCCGTCGAGGCTGGCCAGGACCCTTTCGCGCGCCTGGCTGAGGATCGGAGCGGCCGCGGCCGCGCTCGCCGCGCTCTTCGTGTTCTTGTACCGGTTCGACGTGCTGGGGTTCAAGGAACTGGCGGCGGCGGCGGCCGGACCCTTGCTGGCGGGTATAAAGCTTCCCGCGCCCCGGGTCCTCGAAGGCCTGGTCTCGTTCTTCACCGCGCCGCGCCTGGATCTCCTGCTCCCCCCGGTGATGCTGGGCCTCTTTCTGCTCTTGATACACGATAACGGCATGGAAAGCCATGGGCCAAGCCGCCTCAAGGCCTTTATCGCTGTGGGGCTGGCGGTCGTGGACGTCTTCGCCTTCGGGAGCTTCGTGCTCAAGCCGGTTCCCAGAGAGCGCGCGGACTTCAAGCCCCAGGTGATCTCATTCCTGGAGGAGAACGCAGGTGACGCCAGGGTGGCCATGGCCAAAGAGCCCGGTGTTGACCGGGGCGAGTTCCCTCTTTGTTCCAACCAATTGCTGCCCTATGGCCTCCATGACGCCTTCGGGTTCTCCACCATACCGCCCGCGCGCCTCGACCGCTTCCTGGCCCTGGTGAACAACCGTCCGGAAGCCTCCGCCTTCGGACTGCTCGGCGTAGGTATGCTCTACTCCAGCCTGGCCAGGGTGCAGGGAACCGTCTACGATCTATCCGACCCCTATTCCATCCCCGGCGGCCTGGGTGCCGTGATATACGCCTTCCCGGCCCGTACATCAGGAAGGGAGCTGCGCTTCCTGCTTGACGGCAGCATCCTGGAGCCGAGCGCCTCTGGGCGCCTTTGCGTCAAACTCAACTCCATCATCAACGGAAGGGTAGTGAAACACCCCGTGCTTTTTCTGCACAAGGAAAGCGGCCCCGAGGGTTACTTTCTCGAGATCATCGACGCGGAGCAGACAGCTTCCTTCGAGCGCGTGCGTTTCAGATCCCCAGGCTACGGCGAGGGACGCGACGCGCTCGAACTGAAGGTAAATCTTCCCAGCTTGGGGGAAGCCGACGAGCTCATCGTAACCACCCTCTGTGATTCCGCTCTTGAGGGTACCCGGCTGGCGGCCGTTACCGTCATCGACAAGGACGGCCGGCGCGTTCCCCTCACCGCCTGGCCATCCGTCTATTGCGACGGCCGGAACGCGGTGTATGAGCTGCCGCAACATTTGGCCCCGGCGTACGCGGCCTGGGATATCACGTGGAGCGGAAAATGGGGAGAGGCGGTGGACCGCGCCTTCCGCGAGGGAGTCGAGGAGGGCGAGGCCATCCTGGTGGAAAGCGAGGTAGACGCGGGTACAAGGGAGACCCTTTCCCGGCTGTCCCGTCCCGAAAGCGAACCATCCATAGAGGTGGAGGAGAGCGAGGGAGGCCGCATGGCCCTGCATGTCCAGGGAGAAAAAGATTTCGTCCTGGTGGTATCGCTCGATTTCATGCCCGGCTGGAGGGCAACGGTAGACGGCAGGGAAGCGCGGCTGTTCTCGGCCAACGGCTTCCTCACCGCCCTCCACATCGCGCCGGGAGAGCATGAGGTGCTCCTCTCCTACCGCCCCCCCGGGCTGGTGGGCGGCGCGGCCTTGTCCTCGCTCTCCCTGGCGTTGC
>JACVJG010000297.1 GCA_015711875.1 Candidatus Solincola jinzensis
CTTCGTGAGAGAAGCGGGGGCGGGAGAACGTTGCGCTCATCAGCACGAGCGCCTTGCGATTTGACCAAGAGGCTGTGGTCGGGGGACCCCGTCTTGAGCGGGGATCCTCGAGACACGCATGGCAAGTAAGGCGCACGCCACAATGGCGATGGGGAAGAGAAAAAGCTCGCTCGAAGCCCAGCACAGGCTGGAAACCGCTGCCCACAACGCGAAAGACGCGATGAACAGAGGGCGGGAGGGCCGGCGTTGCGATCCTGAAATGCGGGGCCCGGGCTCATGGCAAGGATCACCACCCATGAGCAGAGGGATGGGAGCTGGGGAGTCGCGCCCGAGCGCACCGCCATGCCTCTTACCCCGCAGGCGATAAGAGGTGTCTTCACATCAGGAGGGAGTTAACGATGGCCATGAGCAGAGGGATGGGAGATGGGGAGTCGCGCCCGAGCGCACCGCCATGCCTCTTCCTGAAAAGAAGAGGTCGCTCTGTCCTGATCGCCTCTGCGCTGATCGTGGCCGTCCTGCCAGCCGTCCTGATCGCGGGGGGGTGCGGGAGAAAAGGGGTCTCGCATGACCTGAGAGAGCTGCTGGAAAAACGGGCCAGAGCCCTCGGAACCCTGCGTTACACCTGCATCACCGAGGACGGCGAGCGCCTTTATCGCGAGGAGTTCGAGCTATCCTTCCCCGACCGTTACCGATATCGCCTATATGAAAACGCGGACGAGTCCCCAAGGCTGGTGAACGCGGCTGAGCAACGCGGGGACATGTTTTTCCGCGCCCGCGCCTCCTACGGCGATTCCGGATCGCTGGAAAGCCTGGAAAGCGAGACCGCCACCGGCGTCCCACCCCTGCGCAACGGCGGGAAGTACCTGGGCCTGTACCACCTGGCCGGGAACGCCGACTACTTCTATTCCGTCCTCTCCCTTTTGGACGGAGGCAGCCTGGTGCCTGCCGGCAAAGAGGATCTCGACGGCGCCGCCGCTTGGCGCCTGGATTCCGCCGCGGGCCTGACCCCGCGCATGAGCATATGGCTGGACACGACAACCGGATTGCCCCTGAGGAAGGAACTATATCTTGACGCGGGCAAAAAAGTGGTCTTCCGCTTCCAGGGATATGAGGAGGGATTCCCCTATCCCGAGCAGCCCTTCCCGCCCGACGTAAAAACGCTCTTCGAGAAAGACGGGGCGCCCGCGAAAGCGGCGAACACCGACGAAGGAAGCGCGAAGATCGATCTCGCGGATGCCGCCTCCGCGTTGGGCTTCGTGCCCCTGGTACCCGTCCTTGAGGGATTCCAGCCGGCGGGGGCCTGGTGGCGCGACCCCTCCTCCCACGTGAGCGGCGCCGACGGCCAGCCCATCCGCTTCCCGGCGGGCTTCCGCGAGCTGTACCTGATCTACCGGGACGGGCCCCGCCAGGTAGAGATAAGGGAAAGCCCCTATGATCCCGAATTCGGGTACTATGCCATGGGGCTGGGCACCCTTACGGGGGCTTACCTGGCCCAGCAGGAGGTCTTCGGGGAGGAGGAAGGGAGCGCCCTCTACACCGTGGCGCTGGACTGCCAGGAGATGCACCTCGTGGCCGGGGGCCTGGAGTTCACCGTGACCGGCGATCTCTCCCGGGATGGCTTCGCCTCCCTGGCCGCCCAGCTCACCCAGCTCGCTTCCACTCGATAGTGACCGGATGCGGCCGCTGGGGCGACAGTTTAGTGCTTACATTCATACTGGAAGCGAAGCGGGGCTTAAGCCGTTTTCCATCGGAAGGGCACGAAACCCTGTGAACGCGCGGCGCGCCGGTCGGAGGAGTTCCTTCTCCAGGAGCGAGCAGACGGTCAGCGGCTGGGCTCGATGGCGCGCAGCGACCATCCCAAGGGGGTATGGTAAGGCCGCTCGCCTCGCAAGGCCGCCTCCACTCTCTCCACCGCCTCGTCGGAAAAGGCGTCCAGCATGCGCTCCCCCGCCTCCGGGGTAGCGGCTCGAGGCTCACCGATGTAGTTAGACGGCTGTTTTTCCGTCACCCAGGAGAGCATGAGTCCCACGTAAGCCACGTCGTCCCCCATCTCCCTCAGACCAAGGGAACGCAGCCCTTTCCCCAGTGCTCCCAACAGCAGGTTGGGCCACCTGCGGGTGTTGATGGACACGCGTGGAAGCTCCTTCCAGGCGGGGCGGACCCTGTCCGGATAAGACCTCAGCATGAGAGAGGTCTCGTTGAGACCGGCGTGACTGTCCTGGGGGTCCCCGCACGCTCCCTCGCCCGCGCCCAACCTGGCCAGCAGCTCCGGGTCCAGCTCGACCATACGCCGGAAGAACGAGAGGAAGGGGGCTATGATGTGGAAGCCCCGCTGCTCATACATGCGGCGCACCGCCTTGGCGGTGGCTATCTGGTGGCGCGGACCGCCATGGTTGTCAGTCACCAGTAGGTACCTGAACCCACGCTCCGCCAGAAAGGACGCCACCCCTCTCAATAAGAGATTGATGGCCCTGCTGTCGATCTCCATGGAGCCGGGAATGGTGTCGCTCCCCATGTAGCAGGAGGGCAGGATGACGAAATCCAGCTCCGGGCGCCTTTCGGCGAGCTTGCGCAGCGCGCGCTCCCTCACCTCCTCGGCCATCCATACATCGGTGCCAAGGGGAAGATGGGGACCATGGACCTCGATGGGGCTCAACGACAGCACGAACAGGGTGTTTTCACGGTCCAGGCCATCGAGCTCCTGGCCCGTCAACTCGGCAAGCTCAAACCTCTTTCCGCCCATGGGTCGATTATATCACCGGCAACTCGATATACGAGGCTCCCTCTCCAACCCTGAAAACGTTCCAGGAGGGAGCAGGCGACAGTACCGGGGCTCGCGAGATGTCCCTGCCCGCCCCCGCCAGCGCCACGTGTCTTCGATCAGCCGCGTGGCCGGGTCAAGGTCATTTCCTCGCCCGGGCGTCAGGGGACAAATGACTCAACGGCCATATTAGCATTCGATACCATCTCCACGCCGCGTGAGAGGTCTTCATTACAAAGCTTGGAGGGGTTATCCTTTATCAAAGGCCTCAAGGCCCACCTGGACGCCGCAGTGCGAGCAACACGGGGCTCTTCCCCGTTTACGGCAAAGGATGTGATAGCGGTGAGCTTCGACTTCGAGGAGATCGACGGAATAATCAACGCCCGCTCCATGGCCATCGTGGGCGCCTCGGCCAAGCCGGTCAAGTTCGGCTCCCTTTTCACCGCCTCCCAGCTCAGCTTCGGCTTCAAAGGGCAGGTCTGGCTGGTCAACCCGGGCGAGAAGGAGATACTGGGGCATCCCGTATATCCGGACCTCGCATCCCTTCCGGAGGTCCCGGAACTCGTCTATCTCACCATACCGGCTCACCGCTCCATGGACACCCTCAGGGAATGCGCCCAGCTGGGGGTGAAGGGGGTCATTATCATGGCGGCCGGCTTCCGCGAGGCGGGCGACGCGGGGGCGGCCTTGGAAGCGGAGGCCCTGCGCCTGGCCCGAGAGGGTGGTTTTCGTATCGTGGGCCCCAACTGTTTCGGCATCTATAACCCGCGCAACCGCCTGGCCCTGCTTCCCGGGCACGACTTCTCGCAAAATGTGGGGGACGTCGCCTACATCTCGCAGAGCGGGGGCTTCTCGGTGCACGTTGGGCGCCAGTGCAAGGGCCTGGGGATCGATTTCAGCGCCATCGTGAGTTACGGGAACGGTGCCGACCTAAACGAGATCGACCTCTTGCGCTACTTCGCAGCCGATCCCCAGACCTCCTTCATTGCGGCCTACCTTGAAGGCACATCGGATGGTCGCCGCTTCGCGCAGGCGCTTCGCGAGGCCGCGTCTCGCAAGACGGTCCTGGTGTGGAAAGTGGGGAAGAGCGAGCCCTCCTCCCGCGCCGTCACCTCCCACACCGGCACCCTGGCGGGTTCTTCCATGATATGGGAGGGCCTCCTGCGCCAGTGCGGCGCCATCGAGGTCTCGGGGGTGGACGAGACCTGCGACGTGCTGCTGGCCCTCAAGCACCTGGGGAGAAAGCCGGGGCGCAGGCTTTTCATCACCGGAGGCGGGGGCGGGTTGGGCACCTACGCCGCCGATCTCGCGGAGGAGGAGGGCCTCGAGGTGCCTCAACCCTGCCAGGAGACCGTCTCGCGACTGAGCGCCGTCCTCACCGCGCCGGGGGCGTCGGTGGGAAACCCCATGGATATAGGCACTCCGCTGGTCCCTCTCCCCCTCTTTGAGGCGGCCATGGCCGAGGCCGCCGCCGACCCGGGCACGGACATCCTTATCTTCGACCTCGCCCTCAACTTCGGGTACGGCCTGGGCGGCGAGGAGGGCCTGAACGGCGCCGCCGACATCCTGGTGCGCGTGAGGAGAAAAACGGGCAAGCCGGTGGTCATGGTGCTCTACACACGCGCCATAGGCGCAGAGGACCTGCACTTCGAGGAGGTCCTAAGGCGCCTGCGCGCTCGCCTCCTGGAGGGTGGGGTGCCCGTGTTCCCCTCCATGCGACGGGCTATGCGCGCCCTCGCGCTGGCGA
>JACVJG010000298.1 GCA_015711875.1 Candidatus Solincola jinzensis
GCGAGATAAAACGGGTCTGAGCTTCAATAAGGCGCATCAACCGCTGTTCACCTGGCAACCTTGGCATTGGAGCAGGCTGCTCCTTTTCTACCTCCTCGCCTACCAACGCCTGGTCGCTGACCGGGTGAGCCCGGGGCAAAAAGGGGCTTAGCCTCGATGAGGTGCGTGGGATACCGGGTGTCCGGCAGGCACCGGCGGGTTGCCTGCGGTGCCCTGTTGTCCAGCCCATCGACGCCCGGCAGAGCCCGCAACGACCGGCATCCACACGTATCCTCGCGGCCTTTGTGTCCGGATGGTGCAGCCCGGGTTCCGCAGCGAAAGCCGACGCTCATCGCCGCCACAAAGCCCATCCTGTGGCGGGCCTGTTTCAACGTATGATCCATATGGGACTGGACCAGGCGCAGTGGCCGTCCTCCTGCTCCACCCGCAGGTAGTAGAAGCCCTCCCCGTCGAGGTCCTTGTCCACGAAGTCAAAGGCTGCCTCCGCCGCGCCCGAGCCTCTCCAGGCAACGGTGTAACCCCTACGGTCATGACGCAGCAGCTCCGCCGAGCGCAAACCGGCGGTGCCCAGGACGCGTCCCTGCAGCCGCGGGTTCCCGGCGCAGAAATACTCCGTGCCCATGGGAAGGCCATCCGCGAAGAGCTCCAAAACGATGCGCGCGCCGGTGGTGCCGTAGACCCTGCGGTTCCACAGAGCTCTCCACAGGGACTGGGGGGTGAGCTCATCCGCCCATATGGCGGTCAAACCGCGGGGGTAGACATCGATGGGATGGAAGCGCTCGTCCACGGCGTAATCATGGCGGTCGCTTCCCGCGATGATGCCCAAGCGCAGGCCCGAGGCCAGCGCCTCCTGTACGTAGTTCCCGAGGCCAGGCCGGCTGCGGTCGTCCCGCAGGAAACGAGGGAACCATCCCCGGGGGTCGCCGTGGGTGATGGGAAAGGGGCCTTGATAACGTTCCGAGCTCCCGTGCATGCTGTAAATCTCTACCAGGCGCTGCTGATCGTTTTCCGCTCCCCACCAGGTGTACTCCTCCGGCACCTTCATGCGCAGGAACTTCAGCCAGTTGACCGGGGCCATGAAGATGCGGCGCCAGGCGGTGTGGTGGGGTATAACCAGGGCGTCGTGTTCGCCCAGCAACGCCTCCAGCTTCTGCGGCGTGTCGCTCTCCTCGTCCACCCAGCTGAAAAAGGGCGGGTCCTGCTCCTCTGGGGCGTAGTATATCCCCCGGTGTCCCCACCTATGGTCCGACCATTCGTATCCCAGGAAGGCGACGAACCTGCCCGGCTGGTTGTATTCCGCCCACAGCCGCTTGACCAGCTCCCACTCCTCCTCCCTGCCGGAGGGCTCGAAGACGTCCATGGTATCGTGTGTGGTTATGGCCGCGAAATCCAGGCCCAGCACATCGCGCGCTTCGCGGTAGAAAAACCCCGGCTCAAGACAACCGTCACAGAGCGCGGTGTGCACGTGCAGGTCGCCCCAGTAAAGGCGCAGCTCACCTCCCACCGGAACGGGGTTGCTCTCCCCCGCCATCCCCCCTCCCAGCACGCCCACGCGGTAGACGCCTGGGTTGTTTATCCTGCAGGGCACACAGATAACCCCGCGGTCCTCGGGGCTGATGCTCACCCCGTAAGGCGCCTCCATGCCCTCCACGGGAAGCACTTGCACCTCCCCGGTGAAGGTGGGGTCCACCTCGCCTCTCTCATCCACGGCCCTTATGAAAAGCCTGGCCTCGCCGCTGTCGTCGCAGGAGGACAGGATGGGCTGGAGGGAAACGGCCTCTCCGCCCACCGCCTCAAGGACGGGACAGTCGGCTATGAGGCGGTAGATACCCGTCGCCCTCTCGTCCACCTCCACCGCCACGTCCACCCGCGAGGGGTGCGCCGGCGAGGACCATCCCGCGCCGCCTCCACGCCTGTCGCCCAGGGTGATGACTATCTCGTCACCCTCGCTAAGGCGGTCGTCCCGGACGCGTATGCGGATCTTCCGCAATTCAAGATAAAGGTAAAGGATGTCCAGGCGCTCGAGCCTCACCCCGCACCTGCGCAGGAACTCCCTGCCCAGGAAACGCACCGCGCCACGCAGGGGGAAATATCCCTGGGGCTGCACCTCCAAGCGGGCGTTGCCCTGCGTCCTCAGCTCACAGGAGTAGTAGTTGGGCAGCCTGGGCCAGCGGTTCTGCCTGGGGCCCCATCCGTCGGCGTACAGGAAGGTGGGGCGCAACCCCTTTTCGCCGAAGTCGACAAGGCGACAGAAGGAGACCTTGATCCCCCCGTCCTCCGATATGCCTCCCGGTCCGCAGCGGAAATGCAGGGTTATGGTCTTCTTGCCCTCTCCCGCCCGCACCGTGGCGGGGTCGAGCCACGCCTCGCCGGGCGCCCTCTCGCGTGAAGGCCGGGGCTTGCGGCCGGGGCGGAAGAACTCCGGGTCGTAAAGGTAATCCATTACCCCGAAGGCGACGGTGCCCGCCGCCGCCCCCAGCGCCGCCAGCGAACCCGCCATGAACCCCTTGACCGCCCTGCGCAAAGGTCTATTTCCTTTTTTCTCCTTCAGCGCGCTGGCCGACATTTCCGGGCTTCCGCTGGACTTCCTTTTGCGGGCCTGCAGCTTGGCTGCCAGGCCCGCGTTCTTCCTTGCGCGCTCCTTTCCCATGAGCCGGGCTTGAACGCTTGGGGAAAGAACCCGCTTTACGGCCTGCCTCTCGCCGTCCAGGGTACGCTCCTCTCCCCTCCCATCGCTTCCTTTCCTCAACCGCGCGCGGACGCCCGTCCGCCCGGCCGCCTTCTCGCTCCGCCTTCTCCGCGCCAGAGCCTCCGGATACTCTCTCCTCATCTCCGCTCCCCGCTCGCTATCCCCTCCCGGCCAGGGAATTATTTTACCATCCCGGCCCATCCGAAACCCTGCGCCCCCCATGGCCCCTGGCGTGTCTCTGGCGGCGGCCTCCAGGCCCCAGGCGCAAGGCGAGGGCTGAATGAGAATCGAGATAACGCAAAGGCAGAACGTGCATCTGCCCAGCATATAGCCGGTAAACGCTGGATTTTTCGCCGTTTCTCCATATTCTCGCTCATCCTGGCGAGGGATGACCCGTTGCCCGCAGGGCCGGGCTCAGCGGGCGAGGTTCATGCCGGAGAGGGCGAAGTCGCCCAGCAGGGAGGCCCGCGTCACCACCCCTTCCCCGTAGCGGTCGCGCAGGGCGTCGAGGGCGGCGGTGAGCTTCTCCTCGCGCTGGTCCAGGCAGTCCCAGATGGTCACCTGCTTTCCCTCCTCCCGGCGGCGCAACTGGGATACGGACACCCCTACGGTGGTGACCGGCTCCCTCCAGAGCCCCGAGGTGGCCTCGCGGCGCAGCAGCTCCCGCGCCGCGGCGTAGATGGGAGAGGGGAGGTCGGTGTATTCCTCCAGGGTCCTGGCGCGGGCGTAACCCATGGCGTAGCCCACCCGCAGGCGCAGGCTCACCGTCCTTCCCAGGTACCCGTCGCGCCGCATGCGCCGCGTCACCGCGTCCACCAGTCCCAGGAGGGTGTTCTCCAGGCACTCCAGGTCTTCGCTGCCGCCGCGCAGGGAGAGGCTGTGCCCGAAGGACTTCACCTCATGCCCTTCCCCGCTGCGCGCCACCGGGCTGTCGTCCTCCCCCCGCGCCGCCCTCCACAGCATGCGCCCCATGATCCCGAAGCGCCATTCCAGCGCCTCCCGCGGGGCGCGGGCCAGGTCACCCACCGTCTCGATCCCCATGGCCCGGAGGTTGCGGCGCATGCGGGGCCCCACCCCCACCAGCTTGTCCACGGGCAAAGGGGCAAGGACTCCCGGAAGCTGTTCCGGCTTGATGACGGTGAGGCCGTCGGGCTTCTGGAACTCGGAGGCCATCTTGGCCACCAGCTTGTTGGGGCCTATGCCCACAGAGGCGGTGAGACGCAGCTCACGGCGGATATCCTCCTTCAGGGCCGCCCCCAGCCTCCGCGCCGCCTCCCAGCGTTCCTCCCCCGCGGGGCGGGAGCGCAGGACGGGGGTGAGGTCCAGGAACACCTCGTCTATGGAAAATACTTCCACACGATGGGAACGCCTCTCGCAGAGGCTCAGGATACGGCGGGCGTTGTCAAGATACTTGGGGATGTCGGCGTGCACAAAGCAAGCCTGGGGGCAGCGCGAACGCGCCTCCCATACCGACATCCCCGCCTTCACCCCCCAGGGGCGGGCCTCGTAGGAGGCGGTGGCCACCACCCCGTGGGAACAGAAATCGCTGGAGGTATGGCAGACCACCAGGGGGCGCCCGCGGTAGATGGGGACGTCCCTCTGCTCCACGGAGGCGAAGTAGGCATCCATGTCCAGGTGGAGGACGCAGCGCTCCTCCTTTCCCCCGCCCTGGTCGGCGGGGCGCAAGAGGCCGCGCATCACGAACTGGGTCAACTCCCCACCACCCCGCAAGCCGTCTCGCCCGCAGAACGCGTCTCTTTCATCCTCACTTCCGATTCTCCGGCAGCACGCCGCCCCCGGCGGCCGGGTCTCG
>MU158556.1:0-1905 GCA_015711875.1 Candidatus Solincola jinzensis
CGAGGCCGAAGAAGGGAAGCCGGATAAGGATGATCAATAAATGATCGGGAGGATCCGCATGGCGGCTTCATCGCTTCACCGGAGTGGGGTGCGCTTCAGGCGGCTTAGCTGCCAAGCCATCACCCCGCAGCGATGATGCGCGAACCAACAGGCCGGGCTGCATGGAGCGGGAGGATGTGAAGAGGGGGTAGGGGGATGGAAACCACCGCACAGGATCAGGAATACAGGACATATGGATATCGCTGGGTGGTGCTGCTGGCCTTCGGCCTGGTCCTCTGTGTTCAGGCTTTCCTGTGGATCAGCTTCGCCCCCATAGAGAGCAGCGTGGAAAAGGTCTTCGGGGTAGGATCCGGGCTGGTGAGGCTGCTGGCCCTGGTGGGGCCGCTCATGTTCGTGTTCCTCGGCTCCCTGGCCGGCGATATGGCCGACAAGCGCGGCTTCAAGTTCACGGTGGCGCTGGGCGCGGCGGTGATAAGCCTGGCCGGGATCTTCCGGGCGGTGGTGCCCCACCTGGGCATCTCGGGAAAATCCCAGTACTGGATAATATTGGCATGTCAGGCGCTTATCGGGGGAGGGGCCGTCTTCATCCTTGTGAACATGTCCAAGATGCCCATCAAGTGGTTCCTGGAGGAAGCGCGGGCCACCGCCATCGGCATCGTCACCGTCTTCTTCTACCTCGGGTCCGCCATCGGCATACCGCTGGTAACGGCCATCGCCGGCATACCCGAGGACACCACCGACCTCGCCCTCATGACCGCGGGGGTGAACCGCGTGCTCACCGTCTTCGCCGCCATCATGGCCGCGAGCACGGTGCTCTTCATCGTTCTCGCGCGCGAGGAGCCCCCCACGCCTTCGGGGCCGGTACCGGAGGAATCGAAACTGGGGGTTTTGGCGGCCTTGAAGCGCTTTCTCGGCGCCCCCACCTTCCAGGCGCTGGCCCTGGTCTCCCTCATCGGTTACGGCGCTTTCGTGGGCCTTACCGTGACCATGGAGAAGATAATAGGCTACCACGGGTTCTCATCCAGCTTCGCCTCCTTCGTCGCCAGTGCCCTTATCGTGGGGGGCATCATCGGCGCGGGCATACTCCCCGGCCTCTCCGAAAAGATAGGTCTGCGCAAGCCTTTCCTGATCATGGCGGCGGCGGTTACCGTGCCCATGGGTTTCCTCATCGGCTTCGTCGGAGTCAAGGCGCTCAACCTCGCGGGCGCTTTCCTGCTCGGTTTCTTCCTCCTCTCGGCCCTGCCGGTGACCTTCACCATCGTGGCCGAGATAGAGGAGATCGGCCCCTTGTTCGCGGGGTCGGCGGTGGGAACGCTGATGGCCCTGGGAAACGTCGGGTCCCTGATCATCCCCCTGGGCATGGAGGCGCTGAAACGGGGCACGGCGGACGTCCCTGATTACCGCATATCCCTGCTCATGCTCTTCGGGCTGGCGCTGCTGGGCATGCTGGTGGTCATCTGGCGGGTGAAGGAAACCGGCCCCCGCGCCAGGAAGTAGCGCCGCTGGGACCTTTGATGCACGCCGTTCCGATGGCCTTCGGCTTGCTCAGCCGCCGAAATATCTCTTGTATTCCTCGGGGGTCTTGATGAGGCGGAAAGTGGCCTGGGCCTGGGCCACCAGTTTTCCCGAGGCGTCGAAGACCTTGAGGTCCATGGCCTTGTCCGCCCTGCCCTCGCGCTCGAATTCCTGCAGCAGGGCACGCGCCTCCTCCTCCACCACGCGCGCCGTGCACCTCAGCTCCCCGCGAGGGGGATGGGAATAGCGGATATTGAAGACGGTGTTCAGGACCATGACCTCGCGCGGGTCCAGGTAGCGCATGATGGCCATACCGCCGGCCGTCTCCGCCAGGCCGCAGATGGCGCCGGCATGCACCAGGCCGAAGGCGTTCAGGTTGGAGGGATTGTC
>MU158556.1:1915-4497 GCA_015711875.1 Candidatus Solincola jinzensis
TCAAGCGGCCGTCCCCCTCGTCCATCTCGCGCAGGCGCATGCGCGTCTCCCGCGCGAAAGGGCAGGCCTGTTCCACAATCATGGTTATCATCTCTTTTTCCATGCGGCCTCGTCTCCTCCTCCTTCACTTAACGTCACGCCACATCCATTTTTCCCGATGCAGGGTAGTTTTATACGCTTTTGCCGGGAGGGTCTCCTCGAAGCCGGGACGAAAAAACCCGCGCTGTCGACGAGACGGCAGCATGAGCGCGCAAGTGGGCAAAAACTACCGGCATGGAGCGTGATGATGTCATATGCGTCCCCTTTCGGGCTGGGTCCCGAGTTTCACCATGTTCCCAGTCCGCCATCGCTATCGCTAACCGGCAGGAAGAAAGCGCTGTGGTGACCGCTTTCCCTTAAAGCTTCGCGAGCGGCTTCCGAGAACTCGAAGACGCCGGCCAT
Source organism: Candidatus Solincola jinzensis (assembly GCA_015711875.1). The sequence goes on from MU158556.1 coordinate 2,357, forward strand.
CATGATCCGCAAGGTGGTAGTGGTTTTACCTTGAAGTTCTGGCATGAGCAGCCGGGAACGGACATCGCCTATGGAGCGTTACGTGGCGCGGCGGCGATCCTGTACTGGAAACCAGCCGCCAGGATGAGCAGGTAATAAGCGATGTGCAGGAAGAAATCGGCGGGCTCGGTGGAGCTCATCACGCCTACCAGGCGGATATGGGCGGTCAGTATAGTCTGCATCATTATGCACACCAGGGCAAGGGAGATGAGAAGGAAGGGGCGCCCCGTCTCGCCTTTGCCGATGGTGACGGCCATGAAAGCGACCACGCAGAGAGCGGCCACCTGCACCACCAGCGCAAAGATGTCCGAAACCCTCACGCCCAGCGGTATTTCGCCGCCTGCCATGGGTATGATGAGCACGATCAGCGTCACAGCGGCGAACACCAGCAGGGAAGGCAGCACGGTGGTCAGCGCGGCATGCGTGAACTCGAAGCCCTGCCTCTTGAAACCGATATAAAGGCCGCCTATCACCACCAGCACGGGGATAAAGACCAAGATGAAGAACACAAAGATGAGATCGGGAGAAATGACGTTTTTGCCCGCGTAGGCGTTTACGGTCTCCATGACCACGGGGATCACGTTTATGGCCACCGCCACCGCTATCCATGTCCACAAACGTCTGGGGAGCGTTCCTTCGCCCAGCCTGGGAAGCAGGATCCCTGCCGTGGTAAGAAGGATGAGGATGAGGGCCAGGCGCGCTGAGAACACGGGGCCGCCAAGCGACTCTCCCGTCCAGAAGCTGACCACGTACATGACCGCGGCCGCCGCCAGCACGGCGGTCGCCATCGCCTGCAAAGCCCGCATCGCCTTCAATAACGATCCTCCTTATGCGGTGCTATCGGATAGCGATTATCCTTCCGCCGCATATACTTCTACCCGTATCGTCCTCTTAATAACTTCTTTATGCGGCGTGTTCGGGTAGTGACCATCCTTTCCTCAAGCTTTCTCCCCTATCGCCCTCCAATGAAATCCTCTCTAGGTGGCGCGAAAAGGACGGAAAGGGCAAGAGCGCCATGTTGCCGCATCGCCTCCGGCCAATCCCCTTTTCTCCGAATCACCATACGACCTCTTTCTTTGCCTCCCGGCCTGGGTTATGGCGCCTTGAGCGACCACCTCATTCCCTCATGGGGCCCCAGGGCGTTCACCGCAATATTTTCCTCAATGTCCCAACGTTGACCAGAGTTATCTATCGGTAACCCCGCCGACTTCCTACAGCAGATCGGGCGACGGGCGCTTCCTCCGCTCGTACCGGTCTATCCAATAGGAAAGGAGCCATGCAGACATCCTACGGCAGATCGAACGATGGTGCCCTGATACAGGATAGCCACGCCTCACACTGTGGAGAAATACTGCATGGTGCCATCGGGGATGACCGCCACCGATGCCTCTCCCGGAAACTCATTCTCCAGCAACGCGAGTGTCTCCTCCCAGGTGCGGGTGAACTCCACGCACTCCGCGGGGGCGAAGAGGTCGCACATGGTCTTGTCGGGGTAGCGGGAGCAGACGATGACCTTCAGCCCTTCAGGAGGCGGTCCCATCTTCATGTAGTTCTCGCCCCCGTACTCCTTGCCGAAACTGCGGATGAGGTAGTGGCAGACCTGTCCCTCGGGGCTGTTGACCACCAGCACGATGACGCCCCGTGAGGGATTCACGCTCATCATGGCCATGAGCATGCAGATGGCCATCTCGTTGCACTTGGCATAGGCGTTGGAGATCACGATATCCTTTCCCAAAACGGGCCTGGTGGCGTAATGCTTCCTGGCCGCCTCCACGCCCACCTGGTATTCGGCCAGGGGATCCCCCACGAAAAGGTCGGTTATCTCGCCACGGGCGTTTATGAGCGCGTCCACCTTGACCTGCAGCCCGGACATCCTGGTCACGTCGGCGATCTCCGCGTACATGACGTTGTTGTCGGTTTTTCCCAACCCCATGGTCTCGGGGCCGCGCAGGGGCACCTCGCGGTGGAAAGCCTTGATGGTCCGCGCCCCGCTTATGCCCGGCAGTATTATCTTCCCGCCCCCGCCGAAGCCCACATGCACATGTGGCGTTATGCAGCCGATACCGATGCGCAGGTCGCAATACATGAACTCACGGTTGATG
>JACVJG010000301.1 GCA_015711875.1 Candidatus Solincola jinzensis
CCTTTACGGCTCACGGCCCCGTTTCTTCTTCGCCAGCGCCACCATCGCCAATCCCGGCGAGCACGCGCGCAACCTCTCTGGCCTGGAGGTGGAGGTGGTTGAGGATGACTGGTCCCCCCGCGGCAGAAAGGTCTTCGCCCTCTGGAACCCCCCGGACATCCTGGAGACGGGGGGCGGCGAGATCCATCGCTCCTCCAACCTCGAGACGGCCGAGCTGATCACGCGCCTCATGCGGCTGGGGGTGCGGACCATCGCCTTCTCGCGCTCACGCAAAGCGGCGGAGTTGGTTTACGGTTACGCCCACCGCTTCCTGGACGCGAGGGAGAGGGAGCTGGCGGAACGGCTCGCCGCCTACCGCGGCGGATACCTTCCCCAGCAGCGCAGGGAGATAGAGCGGCGGCTCTTCTCGGGAGAGTTGCTGGCGGTGAGCACCACCAACGCCCTGGAGCTGGGGGTGGACATCGGCGAGCTCGAGGCGTGCATCATGAACGGTTATCCGGGCACCATCGCCAGCACCTGGCAGCAGGCGGGCCGGGCGGGGAGGCGGCAGGAAGAGTCCCTGGCGGTGCTCATCGCCGGCGACGACCCCCTGGACCAGTACCTGGTGCGTCACCCCGAGTTCATCTTCGGGTCGCCGTGCGAGGAAGCGGTCATCGACCGCGAAAACCCGCGCATCCTGGCGGCCCACCTGGTCTGCGCCGCCTACGAGCTGCCGCTGCGGGAGGAGGACGAGGAGTATTTCGGCCCCGCCATGCGCGGCGCGCTGGAGGAGCTGGAAAGAGAGGGAACCATAAGGCGCAAGGGACGCATTTTCTACTATGCGCGGCGCGGGGCCCCCGCCCAGGACATCAACCTGCGTTCCGCCTCGGGGTCGCTTATAAGCATCGTGGAGAGCGACACCGGAAGCCTGCTGGGAACGGTGGAGGAAAACACCAGCTTTTTCCATGTGCATCCGGGAGCGGTTTACCTCCATCAGGGCGATTCCTATCTGGTGGAGGTGCTGGACCTCGATCGCAAGGTGGCCCTGGTGCGCGGAGAACGGCTGGACTACTACACCAACCCCATGGACAACACCGACGTGGCGGTGCTATCGGAGGAAAGGGAGCTGGCGACGTCCCCGGAGGCGTGCGCCATGCATTTCGGGGAGGTGGAGGTGTCCACGAAGGTCTACGCTTACCAGCGGCGCCGCATGGTCACCCACGAGGTGCTGGAGACTCTGCCGCTCGATCTCCCCACCCAGGTGCTGGCGACCCGCGCTGTCTGGTACACGCTGCCGCCGCGGCGCCTGGCCGCGCTGGGACTGGACGAATATTCGCTGGCGGGAGGGCTGCACGCCCTGGAGCACGCCGCCATCGCCATGCTCCCGCTCTTCGCCATGTGCGATCGCTGGGACATAGGGGGCATGTCCTCTTCGGGGCATCCAGACACCGGGCAGGCCACCGTTTTCATCTACGATGCCTATCCCGGCGGGGTGGGAATATCCGCCCGCGCCTTCGAGCTGGCTTCCGAGCACCTCAGGGCCACCCGCGACATGGTGAGCAGCTGCCGCTGCAAGGAGGGTTGCCCATCCTGCATACATTCACCCAAGTGCGGAAGCGGCAACGAGCCACTCGACAAGCAGGCGGCGCTGGCCATACTCGCTCTTCTTTTGGAAGACCTATCCAGGCATGGGGGTCAGGCCTCGCCTGGTGCCTGGAATACAGGTCAGGCCTCGCCCGATACCTGAGAAAAACATCGCTTAGATATTGCGCCCACCGGGGCATATCACATCGCGGCTTGCAAAGAATGTCCGCTAACGCGAAGTCAACACCTTGCTTTGAGCCTGAGGCATGCGAAAAAGGGGGCCAGCCTTGCTATATAGGTCATAAACGATGGAAGACGATAAATCGCCAGAAAATAGCATTTAGCGCCGGAGAACATGCTCTGAACCACGGGACGGGACTTGAAGTGCCGGCTGCACGCGCTTTTGCGTGTAAAGAGGTGGAGGAGGCCGTCACCGGCACGCTCGCCTCTCAGCCACTGCTTGCAACGAAAGCCTGCTGCCGGCGGGGACGAGCATGAACCGGCACCTGATGCCATATTATGGATAGCCATACCCCCGCGACCCGTAGCGCTAGCGACAATAGTTCGGAGGATAGAGGTGATAGCGATCGAAAAGCGAACATATGTCCGCAAGCCGTGTTTCTGGGCACTTTTGGTCCTGCCGAAAATACCCTGACGCCAGGGCTTATACCGTATGGCCGAAAGGCCGATAAGATAATCGGAGAGGGAGACCGAGGCGATGGTTAACCTTCCAAAACAGGTGTGGATGCGAGCGTTACACCACGACTCTCCCTCTCCCTCATCGTTTGTGACAGTCCGCCGGCCTTAAGCAGTGCTTGGTACTCCAGTCTTGATCAATGGGGTTCGATCAAGCGCCCCTTGATCGCGGCGATGATCGCGGTTTCTGCCTGACCGGGCAGCTTGCTCAGGTAATCCAATGCGGTTTGCCTGAGCTCGGGGCGCAGGCCTTCCAGAAAAGCTATGACGTTCTCGGCGCTGAGTCCGCGCCGCGCCTTTTTCTCGAAGTTGGGCTTGAGGTCGTTCCAGATCACCACGTCGATGCGCTCCCCGGAGGCGTTCTTCCCCTGCGCCCAGGCGTGGATATCCGCGAGGTGCTCATCCACGGTGCGGCACCAGTGTTCCCCCGTGGCGAGGTCCAGGAAGCCCACGTTCTCGGGCTTGGAGCCCTCCGCCTGCGAAAGATTCCATACCGCCTCCCCCACCGTTTCCGTCCCCAGGTAAGCCCACAATACGCGCACCAGACCGGCGCCTCGGCACAGAACCGGCATGAGCACTCGTTGTGGCGTGATGTAGGAAAGCTCCACGGGCAGATATGGCCCGTCCTCGTGCCAGATGCCATCCCTGAGGTCGAGGCCGCCGGGATCGCTCACCAGCGAATCCCACCCCAGCACCACGATCGAAGCCATGCAGGAACACCTCCACCAGGCTCTATCCTTAAGAGGGCCTTATAACAACACATGGTTCTCGGCCACATAATGAATTCGGCAGAACCCCTGGGGTTTTTTAGCTGGTGGCTGCCACCCGCGACTTGAGGCAGGAAGGCCATTGCCGGAGGACCCAAGTATGGAGAAGGCCACGTTGACTCCTCAGCCTCAGGGCTCGCGCATCCATGTCCGCGGCGGCGGTTTCCAGCGGCTCTGCGCGTGGAAAAGGCGATGGCCGCATCCCCCATGTACGGGATCTCGGCTTGCGGCAAGATCGCCTCGCCAACCATGCGTCTGACCTTGCATCGGGCGGCGTTTGTTGATGACCTTTGGGCGCGGGAAAACGCAGCATGGTCTTATGGGCTTTGAGCCCTGCGCCTTGAGGCCTTGGCCTCGGTGAGAATGGGGTGGAGGTCCATGGGGCGTCTTCGGGAGTCCTGAGCGCCGCCCGTGGACGGCAAGGCCCCATGGCTTCCATGAAAGCATGGACGTGCCGTAGCGGTTGGGGCTCGACATTCTTTCCCCGCGCCGGTTCTGATAAAGTGTAGGACATGAGATTCACGTGGGGTTTCGGTAAAGGAACGCAGGAGTTCGAGGTCCCCGACCAGCTCCTCCTGGGAGTGGTGGAGGGGGTTGCCGTCGATCCCCTGCCCGACCTGGGGGAGGCGCTGGAGGAAGCGCTTTCCGACCCCATCGGCTCACCGCCTCTGGCTGAGCTGGTGCGCTCCGGAGACAGGGTGGCCATCGCCTGCCCCGATTATCACCGCCTGTGGGTGCGTTCACAGGTATGGCTGCCCATGCTGGTAAGTGCCCTCAACCGCGCGGGGATACCCGACCGCGACATCACGGTGATCATCGCCAACGGCACCCACGGCGCGCCGGGATATGAGGGCGTCAGGGAGATAGTCGGGGACCGCCTTCCCCGTGCCGTGCGGGTGGTGAATCATAACGCGCGCGACCCCTCCATGCTGCGCTATATGGGAAAAACTCCCATGGGAACGCCGCTATGGGTGAACCGCCATGCCCTGGAGGCCGACCACCTCATCCTCACCGGAGCGGTGGTGCCGCATGCCTTCGCGGGGTACGGAGGGGGGCGCAAGGCAGTGCTGCCGGGCCTTTCCGGCATGGCCACCATCCTGGCCAACCACCGCCGCGCCTTGAGCGAGAACCCTGGAGGGGGTACGCACCCCATGGCCCGGCCGGGCGTCCTGGCGGGAAACCCAGTGCATGAGGATATGCTGGCGGCGGCACGCATGGTGGGGCCGCGCTTCATCGTCAACTTCGCCCTGAGCGAGGAGGGAGATTTCCTGGGGGTCTTCGCGGGCGAGCTTGTTCGCGCACACGAGAGGGGCTGCGAGTTCGTGGCCGATGCTTTCAGGGTGGAGATCCCGGCCAAGGGGGATATCGTGGTCGCCTCGCGCGGAGGGTTCCCCATGGACCTCACCTTCTACCAGGCTTTCCAGTCCAACGCCAATGCCCGCGCCGCCCTGCGCGAGGATGGCGATGGGG
>JACVJG010000302.1 GCA_015711875.1 Candidatus Solincola jinzensis
AGTGGTCGTGCAGCCGGCTGCACCGTGAACCTTTGCACGCGAAGAGGCGGGCTTTCCGCCCGCCTCCCGATGATGCCTGGTCGTGCACCCCCTGTCGAACCGTACCCGCTGGCTTGTGCCCGCTCCCGGCTCAGGCCAGGCACCCCTGCGGCACCCGAAGGTGACCGCTTACCGTTGCTTCCTCCCGGACCTGGCGGGGTTCGCGGGCCTCCGCCGCGCAGGACCCAGCCCTCCACGCCAGGACACGGGACAGTCCCAACAGGCCTAGGCCCTCGAGGGGGAATTCGGCCCCGCTGTAGCGGATTGCGGGTACAGGGCACCGCTAGCTCCCCGCCTAGCACGACCAAACACATCATACCCCAGGACGTCCCGTTTGTCAAACGGGCCCCTTGCTCCTATAATGTGATCTGAGTAGCAGGTGCTCCTCTCCCTATATTCTTCCGTTTTCCCATGTTGTCAACGAGTGCGGGACGGTCTATGCCCCAACTGGAAGGCCCAACCTGGACCGTGGAGGATTTCCGCCAGGCGCTCCGAGAGCCTCTACCCGGCCTGGGAGCACAACTGCGGATGTCCCCTCGTCCGCGCCCCACACGCCCCTGGCCCCCGGGGCACTCTCCTCGGCGCGCCGGCGTCCTGCTCCTCCTGTATCCGGACAAAGGGGAGTGGCGGTTCCCCCTGACCCTGCGCACGGAGGGCCTCGCTACCCACCAGGGACAGGTCTCTCTCCCAGGCGGGGCCTGGGAACCGGGCGATCCCAACCTCCAGCACACAGCCCTGCGGGAGACGGAGGAAGAACTCGGCGTGCCGGCTGAAACACTCCAGGTCTTGGGGAAACTGACCCCCCTCTACATCCCGCCCAGCGACTTCTGCATCCACCCCTTCGTGGCCGTGGTGGATGCCCCGCCCGCCTTCCAGCCCGACCCCACAGAGGTCGCCCAGGTGCTTGAGACGCCCCTTCGGGCCCTCCTGGACCCTGCAGTGCGCCAGTGGGAAGAGCGGCCGGTGCGCGGCGTGCTATCCCGCATCCCCTACTTCGCCATCGGGGAGCACAAGGTCTGGGGGGCCACGGCCATGGTCCTGGCAGAGTTCGCCGCCTGCTTGGAACGCCTCAGGTAGAGGGCGAACAGCCGTGCGCTCCTACCAGCGGCATCCGCCAAGACACGGTAGGGGCGATTCATGGATCGCCCCTACCACGGCCCATCCGGAAAGGTTCACAGGCCCTTGGCTCAGGGCACCCGCAGCACCGCCCCCTGCGCCGCCGAGGTCACCAGGGCCGCGTAGCGGGCTAAGTACCCCGTGGTCACCTTGGGTGGGATGGGCGTCCAGCGGGCCCGCCTCTCCGCCAAGACCTCCTCGGAGACCAGGAGTTCCAACTTCCGCGCCGGGATGTCAATGCGGATGCGGTCGCCCTCCTCCACCAAGGCAATGGGCCCGCCAGCCATGGCCTCCGGCGAGATGTGTCCGATGGACGCGCCCCGTGTCGCCCCGGAGAAGCGGCCATCGGTCAGGAGAGCCACGCGGCCATCCAGGCCCATGCCGGCCAGGGCCGAGGTGGGCGCGAGCATCTCCCGCATCCCCGGGCCGCCCTTGGGTCCCTCGTAGCGCACCACCACCACATCCCCCGGCTGGATGCGGCCGCCCAGGATGGCCTCCATGGCCTCCTCCTCGCTGTGGAAGACGCGGGCCGGTCCCTCGTGGACCCGCATCTCCGGTACCACTGCCGACTGCTTCACCACCGCCCCCTCAGGGGCCAGATTGCCCCACAGGATGGCGATTCCACCCTCTGGCGCGTGGGGGTCCTCCACCGTGCGGATGACGTCCGGCCGCCGGATGTGCACGCCCTGCACGTTCTCCCTCACCGTCCGTCCGGTAACAGTCAGGGCCTCTGTCTCCACCAGGCCGTGGCGGGCCAATTCGGCCATCACCGCTGGGACCCCGCCTGCCCGGTCAAAGTCCTCCAGGTGCCAAGGTCCAGCCGGGCTCAGGCGCACCAGGTTGGGCGTGCGGGCACTGATCTCGTCAAAGAGGCTCAGAGGGAGGTCCACCCCTGCTTCGTAGGCAATGGCCGGCAGGTGCAGCACCGTGTTGGTGGAGCCGCCGATGGCCATGTCCACGGCGATGGCGTTGCGGAAGGCGGCAAGGGTCAAAATGTCCCGCGGGCGGATGCCCCGCTTCAGGAGGTCCATCAGCCGCCGCCCGGCCTCTTTGGCGAGCCGCACCCGTGCCGAGAGGACCGCCGGGATGGTCCCGTTGCCCGGCAGGCCCATGCCCAGGGCCTCCGTCAGGCAGTTCATGGAGTTGGCGGTGAAGAGGCCGGCGCAGCTCCCGCAACCCGGGCAGGCGCAGTCCTCGAGCTCAGCCAGCTCCTCCGGGGCCATGCGCCCCGATTCCACCGCGCCCTGGGCCTCCATGACGGTGATGAAGTCCACGTCGCGACCGCGGTGCCGGCCGGCGAGCATGGGGCCGCCACTCACCACCACCGCGGGTATGTTCAGCCGCGCCGCCGCCATGAGCACCCCGGGATCGATCTTGTCGCAGTTGGTGACCAGCACCAGGGCGTCGAAGGCGTGCGCCCTGGCCATGAGCTCCACGGAGTCGGCGATGTTCTCCCGCGAGGGCAGCGAATATCTCATCCCCGCGTGACCCATGGCGATGCCGTCGCAGATGCCGATGATCCCGAACTGCATGGGGGTCCCTCCCGCCATGCGCACGCCCGCCTTCACCGCCTCCGCGAGCTGCTGCAGGTGGGCATGCCCGGGGATGACCTCGTTGAAGGCGCAGGCCACCCCCACCCACGGCTGCTCTATCTCACGATCGGTGAAGCCGATGGCCTTGAGCAGGGAGCGGTGGGGGGCGCGGTGCACGCCCCTCTTGGCGGCGTCGCTGGCGAGTTCCATTATTTACCTCCGGATAAGAAAAGCGGCACTACCCTCAAGCCGCGGTTATAGACTGTATTATTTAGATAATAACTTACCCCGTCAAGCGCCGCAGATCGGACAAGTGAGAGATCGCTCTTTCCCTTGATTGTTTTGCTTTCACTCAGGGATGATCGGGTGTCCTCACCTCTTTTTTCTGTCTAAGACCTGCCTGCGAAAGAATTACAGCAACCTTGAGATCTGCTTAGGCAACTAAGGTAGGCGAGAGATCACTCCTTTCTCCTGATGGTCGGCTTTCACTCAGGGATGATCGGGTGTCCTCACCTCTTTTTTCTGTCTAAGACCTGCCTGCGAAAGAATTACAGCAACCTTGAGATCTGCTTAGGCAACTAAGGTAGGCGAGAGATCACTCCTTTCTCCTGATGGTCGGCTTTCACTCCGGGATGATCGAGCGGTCTCTCCTCCTTTTTCTTCTAAGACCTCCCTACGAAAAATTACGGCGACGCGCGGGCGGACGGCGGGAAAGAACCGGCCTCTTTGCCTCTCGCGGCATGTGAGGGGCAGGTTGAGAAACTAAGGGACGCCGGGAATATAGCATTAATTGGAAATAAAAACCGGGAAGCCCTCCGTACCTGCCTCTCGCAGGGGCTTTTCCCCGTCAGCCTGGCGAGGCGAGACCTCAGCGGCCAGCGACGCCCGTGATCCCCTGCCCTGCTCAGGGGGCGAACCCCATGACGTCGTGGCCTCCCTCTAAGCCCGCCAGACCGTATGAGAAGTACATGGGCCGCTCGCAGATGACGGGCCGGTCGGAGGACACGTAGGCGCTCAGGGAAAGGTCGGGGGCGGCGTGATAGTTCACGCATATGGTGGCACGGGTTCCCGCCCTCACCTTGAAGGGTCCCGGGGCGATGAGCTGCGCGCCCTCTGGATAGTAGGTGATGGCGACCGCGGCGTCCTCCGCCCCCGGGTTCTGTATGCATATCCACTCCTCGAAGGTGGAGCCGGTGTAACCCTCGGCGAAGAACCACTCCCTGGCGCTCCGCGTCGCCCCCATGACGCAGTGCCCCCCTTCCCATCCCCAGTTCTTCAAGCCCGGGTAGGAGAAGTACATGGGTCGCTCGGCCAGGAAGAGATGGTCTGAGACCAGGCGCACCGAGACGTCCTTCTCCGGGCCCACTCCCAGGAGGGGGTCGTTGACCAGCACCGTGGAGCGCTGGTGTGCCGGTACCTTGTAATCACGCTCCACCGGACTCCCCTCGCCCAGGTTGAAGACGGCGTGAACGTCGATGGGGTCATCACCGGGGTTCTGGAGGGTAAGCCACTCCTCGAATCCCGCGCGCGTGGTGCCCTCGGCGAAGAAATACTCCCTGGAGAGGGCAGTGGCGCCCATCACGCAGTGACCGCCAGTCCACTCGAAGCCCCCGGTGCCCGAGTAGGAGAAGTAAATGGGTCTCTCGGCCACCACCGGCACGGTGGACTCCAGGGCCAGCGAGGTCTGGTAGGACCCCCCGGCGAGGAGGTCGTTGGCCTTGAAGGAGCCGCGGGAACGCGCGGGGACGGAAAGCCCGGTCACCGTCTTCTCGCCTTCCTCCTGGGTCTGAACACGGAAGGTGAGG
>JACVJG010000303.1 GCA_015711875.1 Candidatus Solincola jinzensis
ACGACGGCCGCCAAGTAGAGCCAGCCCTCCCGGTTGGGAATGTAGGTGATGTCCGCCACCCAGAGCTCATCGGGACGGGTGGCGACCAGCCCCCCCCTTCCCGGCCCAGGGCATCGCCCAAAAGTAGGCGGCTCCGGCCCCCGCTATACCGCTAATACCTTCTCTTAACCCTCAGCACGCCGAGGCGGGCGAGTATGGTGCGCTCCCGCATCTCCAGGTGGTGCAGGCCCTCTTTACTCGACTTCATAAGCTCCTCATCCATGTGATCCAGTATTCCACGGAATACCTTTCTGCCCACCTCGAACAGCTCTCTTACCGGCTCGGCTTGCAGCGCACAACGTTGACGGCGAGAACCCACGATGCTACCATTTTTCCAGCTAATGGGCATTTCTGGAATGTTTACGGTAGGGTTCGGTCATGGCTTCCAGCGATACTACATATGGTAACAGGTAACACAGCCATGTTGGGCTGGACACAAAAGCTGAGGAGCATTGTCCTATCCGGGGAAAACATCGGTGCGTCGAAGGAGGTCGGCGGTGATGAAGATCTTGAGAAAGAGCTTGCTGTCTGCGTTTCTTGCGGCTCTCTTCCTTGCGGCGATGTTCTGGCCCTCGCCGGGCTACGGGGAGCCTGCCACCTTAGTGTTCAGCCCCGCAGCCGCTTATGCATTTGACCCCACGGCATCCCTGGCATCAAGCCCCTCCGCTTCCCTGACATCCGGCCTCACCGCCGCTCAGGCGGGTGAGGACTTCGGCGACGCCAACGGGGGGAGCTCCCTTGTCGGCGCACCCGCCACCTCCAACACCTGGTATTTCGCGGCGGGCTGTGCCGGGGATGACCGCAACGCCGTGATCTCCATCGACAACCCCGGGGGCTCTCAGGCCGACGTGAGCGTGGTCTTTTACACCAGGATGGGTGAGATCCAGGGGCCGGAGTTCTCGGTCTCCCCCCACCGCAGCGCCTCCATCGACGTCTCCCAGTACCTGACCGAAGACGAGGTGGGGGCCAAGGTGTCCTCCAGCCAGCCGGTGCTGGCGCGACGCACCATATACAGCGAGGGGCGTATCGAGACAAACCCGGGGGCGACCTCGCTCTCCACCAAGTATCTCTTCGCCGAGGGGTACGTGGGAAGCGGTTTTGCGGAGGAGATATGCGTCATCAACCCCGGCGACGCCGACGCCACCTTAACGCTGGAATACCACAGCCCCACCGGCACCGTGATCAGCAAGAACCACCAGGTGAAGAGCAAGCACCGCGCGACCATCAGCGTGAACGACGACTTGAAGGACACCGGTTTCAATGACGTCTTCCTCGTGCTCACCTCGCCGCGCCCCGTGTTCGCCGAGAGGGTGATGAACTTGACTTATCTGGACTTTCCAAGCATGCACATCTCCCCCGGCGCCACGGCCACGGCCGGCGACTGGTATTTCCCGCCCGTTAGCGCCGCGAAGGGCTTCAATGCCTGGCTCGTGAACATGAACATTGAAGGGGATATAAGCGACTTGCATGTGGACTTCCTCCTCGACGGCGGGGCCAACGCGAGCGCGGATTTCTCCGTGCCGCCGGATGCGCGCCTCACCCTCAACGTCAACGCCTACGTGCCCGAGGGCAGGAAAGCGGCGTTGCGCGTCCATGCGGCAAAACCCCTGGCCTGCGAGCTGGCCAGCTACTTCGACTACGATTCCCCCCACCTCGGGGGCGCCTGCAAGGGCGGGGCCTGCCTGCCCGGCGCAACCGCACTGGGCAAGAAATTTTTCCTCCCCGGGGGCGCGGTGGGTAACACCCACGAGCAGTGGGTCAACCTCGCCAACTTCGGAGGGTCGGCGGCCACCGTGACCGTGAAGGCCTACACCTCGGGGGGCACGGTGACCAAGGGCTACGACCTCCCCGCCGGGCGTTGCAGGGTGGTGAGCGCCAACCAGGATATCCTCTCCGATGGCGAGATCTACGCCTACGAGGTCTCCTCGGGCTCGGACTTCCTGGCGGGGAAATCTGACTTCTACGCCTCCGAGGAGGCGCCCCTTCCCCCCGGCGCCGAGTACGCCTGGTACTTCGCCGAGGGGTGCACGCGGGAGGGCTTCAGCGAGTGGCTGTGCCTGCAGAACCCCGGGGAGGCGGATATAGAGGTGCACGCGGTCTATATGCTCTTCGGGGCGGAGCCCCGGGAGGAGGTCTACCCCGTGCCGGCGCGCTCGCGCAGCTCCATCAACGTGGAGGGGGCGGTGGGCCCCGGCCAGGACGTCTCGGTGATGCTGTGGAGCGGGGACGAGTTCTACGCCGAGCGCCCCATGTACTTCAGCTACAAGCAGGGGCAGCCGGGCTATTCCTGGGACGGGGGTCACGTCACCTTCGGGGTCACCTCGCCCAGGAGGGAATGGTATTTCGCGGAAGGCTGCACCCGCGAGGGCTTCGAGGAGTGGCTGTGCATCCAGAACCCCAACGACGGCCCCGCCCAGGTGTACATCGACTATATCCTGGCCGGCGCCCCCACACAGCAGAAATCCTACCCCGTGCCGGCGCGCTCGCGCTTCTCGGTGAACGTCAACGCCGACGTGGCCGCGGGGCAGGACGTCTCGGCCTACGTGCATTCCGACCTGCCCATCGTCTGCGAGCGCCCCATGTACTTCAACTACGGGGCGGTGTATAACCCCGGGAGGTGGCCCGGCGGGCACGTGGTCATGGGAGCGGCTTCTCCCGGCCGGGAATGGTACTTCGCGGAGGGGTGCACGCGCGCGGGCTTCGAGGAGTGGATATGCATCCAGAACCCCAACCCCGCCGAGGCACACCTGCACGTGGCCTACGCCACCTGCAGCGGGGTCGAGGAGCGCGATTACACCGTGCCCGCCAACTCCCGCCACACCCTGAGCCTCAACGCCGAGCTGGGGCCGGACATGGACGTCTCCTGCCATATCACCTCGGACCAGCCCATCATCTGCGAGCGCCCGCTCTACTTCAACTATACCGGTCGGGGAGCTCCGGGCTGGAGCGGGGGCTCCGCCGAGCTGGGGGTGACCGCCCCCAGAACCACCTGGCACTTCGCGGAGGGGTACACGGGGCCGGGCTTCCACGAGTGGATATGCCTGCAGAACACCGGGGACGCCGAGGCGGAGGTGACGGTTACCTACAACATCCAGGGAGAGGGGCCCCGCGAGAGGGCGCACCGCGTTCCCCCCGGGCGCTACACCATCTGCGTCAACGAGGACGCCGGGGCGGATCTGCAGCTCTCGGCCAGCGTGACCTCCGACCAGCCGCTCATCTGCGAGCGCTCCATGTATTTCTCCTACGGGTCGGGCTGGTCCGGCGGCCACTGCGCCTCCGGCTTCTAAGGCACCGGTCAGGCGTCGGGGCCACAGGCACCGGGGTCAAGCCTCGCCTGGTGCCTGAGGCACCGGGGTCGGGCCCCGCCTGGTGCCCGAGATGTCGCGCACAAGTGAGGCCCCGGGGTCGAGCCTCGCCTGGTGACTGAGTCATCAGGGTCGGGCCTCGTTAGGTGCCTGAGACACATTCCAGGCATGGGGGTCAGGCCCTGCGCCTACTCGATGGCTGAGGCAGGTTCGGTTCCTAATCGGTTCCTGAGGTGAGGTCGCATCAAGCCTTCTATCGATGCTTGCGCCTTAAGGTTTACGAAAAAGCGGGTGCTGTTCCCGTTTGGCAAGTCGCTCGCTACTTTTATTGTTTTTCATTCAGTATCTCCCCGATACGCGCGCGCAAACCGGGAAGCCTTTCCTTTATGGTTTTCCATATGATCTCCAGGCTGATGCCGAAGTACTCATGCGCCAGGTAATTGCGCATGCCTGCCATGGCCTTCCACTCAACATCGGGATATTTTCACGTAATTCCTCGGGGATGTGTCGGGAAGCCTCGCCTATGATCTCAAAGTTCCTTACCACAGCGTCGACGGTCTTGCGGTCCGAAAGGAACTGGTCGAAGGTCATGCCCGAGGTGTATTCCTCGATCCAGGAGATAGAATCCAGTATGTCGTTCAGGTATTGGTCATAGCCCCTCAACCCACCTCACCTCGCGCATTATCGCTTCCCTCATGGCGGGCTTGATGGCATCCGGAGTAACCAGGTCGACCTTGCTTCCTAGAAGGGAAGCCATCTCTTCCGCCAGGTTTATGAAATCGAAGAGGTCTATGCACTCCTGAAATTCCACCAGGATATCTACATCGCTGCTTGAGGTGGCCTCTCCACGCGCATGCGATCCGAAAATCCCCAGGCGCTTTATTTTATAGCGCTCAAGGACGTCTTTGCGGGACCTTATCATCTCATTCACGCTACGGGCTTCCATACACACAACCCCCGCGATATGCGTCCTATAAAGCTCTATCAGATTTTATCATCTAACCGCTTTGTACAGAATTTGACGCTACGAGCCTTTGGCCGTAACGGGGCCGCGTTTTTGCTCTTTTGTTTATTTAGGTATCGTCAAGAGCCTGATCGAGATCATCGTCGGGCTCGCGAAGGAAGGCAGCCATGGCTGCCGGGA
>JACVJG010000304.1 GCA_015711875.1 Candidatus Solincola jinzensis
AGGCGCCGGATGGGAGGCGATACGTAGCTGCTCTCCATGACCTCCTCCAGGGTGAGGGGCTCCTTGTAGGCGGCCTGCGGGTGCTTCAGGGCGTGCTCCCTTAAAAGCACCGCCACGCGCGCGATGTCCTCGGGTGGGATGGAGTGGATATGCATATAGCGCTGCACGGCCATGGCGTAGAAGGGCAGTGGGCTGATGACCCCGAAAGCGGCCTGGTAGGAATCGTAGAGTGAGTTGGCCGCCTTGATGAGGTGGAAGTGCCCCAGGATGTCCTCCTTGATCCTGCCCGGCGGGGTCTCCCTCTGGGCGGCGAAGACCAGGCAGGAATCTATGTTCCCCTGCCTTATGCGGTCCCTCGCGATATGCACCGCCACGGAGCTGGAATTCCCCCCGCTGTCTATCTCCAGCATGAGCCCGCATCGCATGCCCAGGTAGTCGGCCATGCGCTGGGTGATCATCTTGCGGGCGGGAGCCATATAGCCATGAGGGGTGGATATCAGCCCCTCGACCCTGGAAGGGAGCATGCCGGCGTCCCGCAGCGCGGCGGCGCAGACCAGGGCTCCCATCTCGTGCGGGTCCTCATCATGCCACCCGATGTCGGTCATGGCCACGCCGGCTATATAGACCTCGCGCACCGTTTTCACGCCTCCTCTGGCGGGAAAGATAAAACCGAGACCATGAGCATTATACCACCGGGTAACCGGAGCGAGGCCATGAGGGCGCGCGAAGAATAATGGTACGCGGTCTCCCTATTGGGAATCATGCCCGGGGTGAGCATGTGGAAGGGGTGATGATGATGACGCAGCAACCGCGCAGGATAGTGGTCATAGGAGGGGTGGCGGGAGGAGCCACGGCGGCCTCCAAGGCCAGGAGGTGCTGCCCCGACGCCGAGATCGAGATCTACGACCAGGACGAGTTCATCTCCTACGCCGGATGCGGGCTGCCCTACTTCATCGGCGGCTACAGCCCCAACTGGCGCAGGCTGCTGGCGCGCCTGCCGGAGGAGTTCGAGAGCAAACAGAACATCCGCGTCTTCCTGCGCCACCGCGTCAACGAGATCGACCCAGAGAATAAGCGAGTTCGGGTGGCCGATCTGGAGGGAGTGAGCGAGTCCTCCATCGCTTACGACAAGCTGATCATCGCCACAGGCGCAACCCCCTTAGTACCGCCCCTCACCGGGCGGGAGCTGCAGGGGGTTTTCGTTTTGCGCTCCCTCACCCACGCCCTGGAGATGAAATCATTTATCGACCTGCAAGCTCCCCACCGCGCGGTGATCGTGGGAGGGGGCGCCATCGGGCTGGAGATGTGCGAGGCTCTGCGCCGCCTGGGCATGGAGGTGCATCTCGTGGAGCTGACCGACCACGTGCTCCCTCCCCTGGACTCCGATCTGGCGGGAAAGCTGGGTGAACACCTGGAGGCCAACGGGGTGCGCCTGTGCCTCGGCGCCAGGGTCGAGGGCATCCTGGGCAGCGGCAAGGTGTCCGGGGTCTCCACCAGCCAGGGAGATATCGAGGCGGACTTGGTACTTCTTTCCATGGGCATACGCCCCGTGAGCGAACTGGCGCGCAGGGCCGGAATAGAGCTGGGAAACCGTGACGCCATAAGGGTCGATGAGGCCATGCGCACCAGCGTGCCCGACATCCTGGCCTGCGGGGACTGCGCCACCACGCGCCACCTCGTCTCGGGAGCCGAGGCCTGGATTCCCCTGGGATCGACCGCCCGCAAGCAGGGGCGTGCGGCGGCGGAGACGGTTTCCGGGGGCGAGGGCAGATTCCCCGGCGTCCTGGGCACCTTCGTCCTCAAAGCCTTCGAGATGACGGCGGGGAAAACAGGGCTGAGCGAGAGGGAAGCGCGCGAGGCAGGCCTGGAGGCGCGCTCCGTAACCCTGGAGGACTCGGTGCTCCCGGGTTATTACCGCGGCGGGGGCCGCATGACCGCCAGGGTGACGGTGGAGGAGAAGACGGGGCGCGTGCTGGGGGCCCAGGTGGTGGGAGACTATACCGCAGTGGTGGAAAAGCGCCTGGACGTACTGGCGGTGTGCGTGTCAGCGGGGCTCACCGCCAGCGACCTCTCATCGCTGGACCTGGCCTATGCGCCGCCCTTCAGCCATCCCCTGGATCTCCCCATCGTGGCCGGCAACCTGGCGGAGGCCAAGGTCCTGGGCAAAGAGTGCACATGCGCCGCCGACGGCCTCGAGCAATAGGACAAGAGCGCGCCTGCAGCGAGTGACTGGATGGGCATAAACGTGGCGGTGACTTCCCGACCCCTGTGGTGCCCGGCCGTCACAGATTAAGGCATCGACAAGAACGAAAAGGCCGGTCGCTATTCAGGCCGTGACGCCACTTCGAAGGACAACTTCGCCTGCCATCCTACCCAGGACGTGCTTGCATCATCGAGATGAGTGCGTGGGGTTCATCCCCGCGTGGGTCTCCATTCCGCCACCGGTTCGGTCCTAAGTCCGGGCCTGACCCCTTGTGGCGGTGAGGATGCGGTAGCCGAACTCGGCCGGCTCCACGGGGATGACCTCGAAACGATAAAAGCCAACCGCCTGCAACCGCTCTCTCCACATCGCGTCGGTGGTGAAGTACTCACCCTCTTCCTTGATCACCGCCGGGATGTCCCCGATGTGCAGGAGCATGGTCTCGAAGGCGCCGTGCTCCAGGTCATAGAGGGACTTTCCTACCATTTTATGGATGATATCCCGTGCCCGGGCCGGGTCGTCCACCGGTCCTTCCACGTCGCAGAACATATCGGCATATATGAGCCTGCCGCCCGCCTTGAGCACGCGCGCCAGCTCCTCCGCGCACGCCGTTCTATCCTCCCGGGGGACATGGTGGAGAGCGAGGTTGGAGACCACGCAGTGCAAATAGTCCGAGGGCAAGGGGATCCTGATGGCGGAGCCTATGGCCACATGCACGTTCGCATACTCGCGGAAACGGTTGACACAGCCCTGCACCATGCGCTCCGAGGGATCCACGCCGTATATCTCGGCGTCGGGGTTCTCCTCCGCGATGCGCGCGATGAGGGTACCGGAACCGCACCCCAGGTCAAGCACGCGCTTGCGGTTGGCGTCCCCCACCAGCTCCACGATGAGCCGCATGGCCTCTGCGTACATGGGATCGCGGTCGAACAGGCTTTCGTATTCCCCGCTGAAATCGTCCCAGTATCCCAAGGCCGCACCTCAACCCTTTACTCAGGACTTTTCCATGACAACAAGCGGGCTATTCGTCGCGGTAGGCGCGGGACAGCTCCACCACCCGGCGGTACTCCTCCACCTGGCGCCTCTTTTCCTCGTCGTCCCAGCCCAACTCGCGCCCCAGCAGCTCCGCCACCCGGCCGGCGCAACCCAGGCCCTGCTCACGGTCCTCGTAGTAGATGAAGCTGCGCCTCACCATGAAGTCGGTGAGGGAGACCACCATCTCCTCGCGCGCCGCGTAGACCACCTCCGCCTCGATGTAGGGGATATCCTCCCCCAGCCGCGTAGAAAGGGAGGCGTCCTCGGACAGCATCCCCAGAACCCGCACCGCTCCCGTGCCCAGGAGCTGCAGCTTATCGATCACGTCTCCGTCCAGGCGCACCTCCCTCGCCAGCCTCTCCAGGCGGCGGGAGAAATCCCTTCCGTCCTTCCCGAAAACCGGCGCTCGCTTGGTGGTGCACCTGTCCGCCCTGACCCCGAAACGCTCCTCCAAGCGCCTCGCCGCCAGATCCACCAGCTCCTCGGCCATGGAACGGGCGGTGGTGAGCTTCCCACCGGCTATGGAGATAAGCCCGGAGTGGCTCTCATAGATGGAGTGCTCCCGTGATACCTGGCTTTCCTTGACGTCCTTTCCGCCGCCCTCCACCACCAGGGGGCGCAGGCCGGCGTAGGTGCTTATGACGTCCTCGCGGTCGAGGCGCGCCCTCGGGAGCGCGTGGTTGGCCGCCTCCAGGATGTAGTCCACGTCCTCGCCCGTGGCCCTTATGTCGTCGTAGTCTCCTTCGTAGTCGGTGTCGGTGGTGCCGATGAGGGCGAAATCCCCCCAGGGCACCAGGAAAAGCAGGCGCTGGTCGCGCGGTGACATGATGGGCAGGGCGTTGTGTGCCCTCACCCTCTCCCAGGGGACGATGACGTGAGAGCCCTTGGTGGGGCGCAGCTTGGGCAGGGCGTCGGGCTCGTCCAGGCGGCAAACGGCGTCCGTCCAGGGACCAGTGCAGTTGAGGACCACCCTGGCCTCGATGTCGAACTCGTGGCCTCCCACCTCGTCGCGCACCCTGGCGCCGCGCACGGCGCCGTTCTCACGCAGAAAATCGACCACCCTGGCGTAGCTCAGGCAAAGCGCCCCCTCCAGGTGGGCGGACTGGACATGGGAGAGGGTGAGGCGCGCGTCGTCGGTGGAACAGTCATAGAACTGTCCTCCTCCCTTGAGGCGCGAGGCGTCGAGCTCCGGCTCCACCTCCAGGATGCGCCTTTTGCCGTGCAGCTGGTGATTCTGCACGTTGCGGA
>JACVJG010000305.1 GCA_015711875.1 Candidatus Solincola jinzensis
GCACCCTCGAGGAGCCTCCCGCCGGCCTCCTCTCACCCGAGGCGCTGTCGCGGCTGGAGTGGCGCCGCATGCGCCTGGAGAGGTACGCGGCCGCGGGGCCGCTGGGGAGGTATCTGGCCATGGCCAGGGAGATAGACGGGGCGGGGCTGGACCTCTTCCACGCCATCGACCACGACATGACCCCCTTCCTGCGCACCCCTAGCCTGGTCACCGTGCATGACCTCATCCTGCTGGTGTTGCGCGGCCCCTACCTGGGCCCCACCGCCTGGCGCTGGATGCTGGCCCACGAGCGCGCGGCGCGGCGCGCGCGCGTGGTGGTGGCGGTTTCGGAGAACACGCGGCGCGACGTGGAGCGCATCTGGAAGATACCGCGCGAGCGCATCGCGGTGGTGCACGAGGGGGTGTCTCCGCAGTACCGTCCTCCTGAGGAGCAAGCGGCTGTAATGGAAAAATGTGCCAGATACAGGATAACCAGGCCGTACTTCCTCTATCTGGGAGGCTTCGATCCCCGCAAGAACCTCCACAATATGCTCCTGGGGTTCAAGCGCTTCCTCCTCTCCGGCGGCAGCGACCACAGCCTGGCGCTGTGCGGCGACTATCGCGGCTTCGAGGGTTATCTGTGCGATGAACTGGAGGAGCTGGGCTTGCGAGAGCGGGTCACCCTCACCGGCTTCGTCCCCGAGGAAGACCTGCCGTACCTTTACGCCGGCGCCGACGCCTTTCTCTGCCTATCCCTATACGAGGGCTTCGGCCTTCCCCTCCTTGAGGCCATGGCCTGCGGAACCCCCGTGCTGGCCTCCCGGGTTTCCTCCATCCCCGAGGTGGTGGGCGAGGCCGGCCTGCTGGTTGATCCCCTGGAGCCGGGGGAGATCGCGGCGGGGTTGCGCAGGCTGGCAGCCGATCGCGACTGGGCCCGGGAGCTGGCCGGCAGGGGCCTGGAACGCGCGCGGCTCTTCACCTGGGAGCGGGCTGCCCATAGTATCATGGAGTTGTATGCGGGCGTCCAGGAGGGGAGGTGGTAGAGATAAGGGAAAGCGCTCCACGCGCGGGTATAGCCGCGTCGCCGCCCTACGTAAGGGCGTCGGCCGTTCTGCTGGCCGTTTCTCTTCTGGGCTTGCTGGTGGGGGCGCTGGTGTCGCGACTCCCCGTGCTCATAGTATTCGCGGTCATGGGCGGGATCGCCCTTTTCGCGCTCATCTGCCGCAACCCCTTCATAGGCATCTGGATCGCCTTCGTCTTCAACCTCGTGCTTCCCCAGGCGGGCCCCAACTGGAACCTGGGCATCCAGGTGGCGGTGGTGGGCGAGACGCGCGGGCTGCATTTCAACGTGCACGAGATCGTCATGGCCATGGTGCTGTTGGCGGTGTTCGTGCGGGTGCTTCGAGCCGCCCTCGAGGGCGACTGGGAGGGCGTGAGGGAGCTGGTAAGAAGTCCCATCTCGATCGCGGTGGTGCTGTACATCCTCACCTCCATCCTGGCCTGCTTCGTGGGGCTGCTGCACGACGCCAAATGGTACGTGGCCCTTTTCCGCTTCGTGCGCACCGTGGTGCTCTCCTATTTCTTCTTCATGGTCATCTACGTGGTGAGGTCACGCCGCCAGCTCCAGGTGCTGGTGGTCACCATGCTGGTGTGCTGCACCCTGGTGGCGGGTTTCGGGCTGGTGCAGAAGGTCAAGGGTGAGGACTGGTCGAGAGAATTCGCCGAGAGATACCTTGGCAAGCTGGGTTTCCCCAAGGACGTCAACTACATAGCGGGGGAGAGCGACACCCAGGCCTACCGCATCAACTCCACCTTCCTCCACCCCAACGTGCTTGGGGGTTACCTGGTGTTCATGATCCCCTTCTTCATAAGCCTGTTGTGGTTTTACCGTCGCTGGTGGGCGAGATCCCTGCTGGTGGCGGGGCTGGGGGCGTCCGCCGCCGCCCTCTTCTACACCGGGTCGCGCGCCGCCTGGATAGCGGCGGGATGCATAGCCCTCATCTACGGCGCCTTCGGCTTCTTCGACCGCCGCGTGCTGCTCACGCTGCTGACGGTGGCCCTGGTCATCTCCCTGGTTTTCGTGATGCTCAACCCCCCGGAGTTCGTGAAGAAACGTTTCACCAGCCTGAGCGCGCAGGAGGCGGCGCAGGCGCGCATGTATCAGTACAGCCTGGCCCTGGACTTCTTCCTGGAACACCCCGTTTTCGGCGTGGGCATGGGCATGGAGGGCCAGCGCATCGTGGAGAACAACCTGCGCTACACCTGGGCGGCGGTGGAAAACGCCTTCCTCACCTATCTGGTCTCCCACGGCCTGGTGGGCTTCACCGCCTTCATGCTCCTTTTCATCCTCTACTGGGGGGTGCTGCTGAAAGCGCGGCGGGGTTCCCGCGACGACCCCTTCATATACTTCCACTCCGAGGCCCTCATCCTGGGCATGGTGGGTTACGCGGTATCCAACCTCTTCGGGGCCTGGCTGCTCTTCGCCATACCCATGGTCACGCTCTTCTGGTTTTTCCTGGGCATGGCCGGAAGCCTTTACAATATCTACCGGGACGAGGTCGTGCCCGCGAAAGAAGAAAAACGCGCCGTGGCTTTCCCCGCTCTCCTGCCTCCGCTCCCGGCGGAGGATTGAGGTATAGAGCAGGCCGCCTCCTGCCGATGCCCACCCCACCTTATCAACTCACCGCTTTGCCGACGGATGATCAAAGAGGATGATCAAAGGAAAAGAGCGGGCTTCGCCGTCGGCCCCGGGCGAAGCCCATGATGAGATATCTGATGAGCGCAAAGGTTCCCGCTAGGTTCTCAGCCAGTTCATCCTCGCCAGGATGCCTCTCACCGCCTGCTTGCGATTTATGTGATCGTTGCCTTTGCGTATCGGGGGCGCGGCCACGGCGTGGCCAGGAGATCCCTTTCCATCTATGGAACCGCCTATTCATAAGCGCTTCTGAGAGGAGCGCGAAGCCTATGGCACCTTTCTTTCGCCGCAAGAGCGTTACGTGAACCTGGGATCCGTAACAACAAAGTAACAATGGAATATACAAAAACAGGTTTCCAATCCGTTTGATTCTGGTATATAATCTCTATACGAAGACAAAATATGTTTGCTCACGATAGGGAAGCGTCGATCCGCAGCGCGTGACGTGGTCACCTGGGTTGCGGGGAGCTAGTGGTGAAACCGGCCCGATCGTTCTAAACGGTCGGGTTTTTTCATACAAGTAACGGCTTGCAAAGAAGAGAGAGGCAAAGAGGAGGACGCAAAAGGGGTTAGATGGGCTGGAAAAGGGGCAGGCTTTCCGGTCGAGACCAAGACTGACTCGGCGTAAACCAGGGTAGACCGTAGGGCAGAAGCCTTCCCCTCCTGTGCGGATCCATGCGGGATCCCCCGCCATCATCCCCGTCTGCGCCGGCTGGAAAGGCGCCGGCAGAGCGTCCCCGCTGACAAGAAGACAGGAATGCGGAGGTGACGTTGATGGACAGGTCAAGGAAGTTTCTGGCCCTCGTTTCCATCACCGCTCTGGTCCTGGTTACGCTCCTGGGAGGGATTGTATCCGCTTTGGCGGGAGGTGGCCAGCTGCCTTCCGCAATGGGCCGCAGCGTGATGACGGGGGCGGCGGACATGACCACCACCCAGCTCACGGAGGGCGCTCCGGGGGAGCAGGGTGTGGTCGGGGAGCCGCCAGCCGCTGCACGGCAAGAGCCGGATGGTGATGTGGGTGATGATACTGGCGAGATCGCCGGCGCCGCGGGGGAGACGGAGGTAGGCCAGCCCGGCGTGGAGGGACCGAGCAGCGGGGAAGAGCCTGCCTCCGCGGGAGAGGAAACCCCCGGGCTGGTGGCGGGAGCTCCCGCGGCCCCGGCGCCGGACGTGGTCATCCTCTGCCATGGATCGCTGGAAGTGATCAAGTTCCTCGACGCTGACGAGGATGGCGTTAAGGACGCCGGAGAGGGCGGCATGTCCGGAGTGACCATACTCCTCGACGGCGGCAACCCCAAGGTCACGGGCTCGGACGGGAAGGTCATCTATAACAGCGTGCCGGAGGGAAGCCACACCGTGAGCGAGGTGGTGCCGGCGGGATACCATGCGACAACCCCAGCCTCCTACAATTTCAATATCACTTATGACGGGCAGAAGATAACCAAGTGCTTTGGCAACGCCCCCGATGTCTGCCCCAAGGGATCCATCTCCGGCCACAAGTGGCTGGACCCCAACGGCGACGGGGACCTCTCGGACAAGCAGGGTCTGGGCGGGGTGACCATCGAGCTCTGGCAGGGCGCGACCCTGAAGGACTCCACCACCACCGCCGCGGACGGTTCCTACTCCTTCGACGAGCTGGAGCCCGGCGACTACACCGTGAAGGAGGTCGCCCCCGCCAACACCGAGCCCTGCTCGCCCACCTGCGTGGACGTGACGGTGCCCGAAGGCCAGGACGTCACCGGCGTGGACTTCTGCAACAAGCCCAAAGTGGTGCTCAAGGGATCCATCTCC
>MU158557.1:0-398 GCA_015711875.1 Candidatus Solincola jinzensis
TCCGATCAGATCACGCGGAAGGGGTTGCTCTCGCCCTGGGCCGCCCCGTCGTTCGCCCGGACCCTTATCCCCTCCCCGGGGGCGGAGAGGCTGACCTGGCCCGTCCAGGAGCCCCCGGAGAAGGGCCCGGTGGACGGGGGTGAGATGGCGCCCGCGGTGGCGGAAAGAGCGGCGGGGCCGGCATAGGAGGTCACGACATTGCCGCAGGCGTCACGGGCGGTGACGGTGACGGCGAAGGGGACCCCGGCGCGCTGGGGCGAGGCAACGGGGGAGATGTCGAAGTGGTGCAGAGGTCCGGGGTCCACGCGGAAGGGGTTGCTCTCGCCCTGGGCCGCCCCGTCGTTCGCCCGGACCCTTATCCCCTCCCCGGGGGCGGAGAGGCTGACCTGGCCCGTCCA
>MU158557.1:408-4463 GCA_015711875.1 Candidatus Solincola jinzensis
CCCGGCGCGCTGGGGCGAGGCAACGGGGGAGATGTCGAAGTGGTGCAGGGGCGCATCGGTCAGCGTGTAGGGCGCGCCGTTCGACTCACCGGCCATGGTCACCACCTTGACCTCGCCCCCTGAGCAGCCTTCGGGAACTCGCACACGTATGGAGGTGTCCGACCACGCGTTCACATCCGAGGCGATCGTCCCTGCGAATTCCACCCGACTGGAGCCCTTTTCCGCTCCGAAACCGCTGCCCCTTAACTCGACCTCCTCGCAACAGTAGACCGAGCCGTCGCCTCCCTCCTCTATCAGCGAAGCGATATGAGGCACGGGACCCAGGCCGGGAGTCCATGAAAGCGACCACGATCTCAAATAAGGTCTCACACCATCGTCAGCGCTTGTCATCCTGGCCTTTAGCCTTAAAGATCTATGCTCCGACGGCAGCACGGAGATATCCTGATCAAGGGCGATGTCCTCGACCAGAACGTTGCCCGCGATATCCAGCACGTCTACCGCCACGTCCGTGCCCGGTGGTTCGTCAACGCGGTAATCCGCCTTTTCCCACCCGAAAACGAAACCGGGATCGTACTCGAAGAAATACCCGTTGTTGCCAGTGCCTCCGTAGATACGTCCGTTCGCGCCGCAGGCCAGCGCGGTCACCGCGCTTTCCCAGCCGCACACCCAGGGCATGGATACATAACCCCCGTCCTCATGACGCACTATCAACTCGTGGTCTCTCGCATACATGTCCGCGCACTGGGCTCCCCCGTAAAGCTTGCCGTCGCTCCCGGCCGTCAAAGCATATATACCCCTGCCATTCCCGACCCTGTCTTTGGCGATCTCGCCGTTTCGGGGATCGAACGCATAGACCGCCCCCGTGGGATATGCCCCCATGTATATGCGGCCGTCTTTTCCATGAGCCAGCCCCGTCACCCGGGTGGGATAATCGGGAATAACGCGGTTGAGGGGGTTGCATCCCTCTTCAAAGCCGGGGTTCCAGGGAAGCTCGGGGTCGAAAACGAAAAACACCGGCCCCGTGGTGCCATAAACCTGGCCATCCCGGCCCGCCAGGAGGGCATCGATGCTCGGGCGGCCCGCGACGGGGTTTCCCAGAAGCCGCATCACGTCGCCGGCGGCGTCATAGGTGAAAATATAAGCTCCTCTATCCGTGCCTCCGACCACCAGCCCGCCGCACGTGCAAAGGGCCGTCACCTTGCTTATCCCCGCCTTCGGGCTTCCGAGATCCTCGAACTCCTCGCTGTGGGGATCGAATCTCCCCAGACGGCCACTGGGCTGGGTGCCGAAATATATGGAGCCGTCCGGACCCTCCACCGGAGACCATAAAGCATACTCCGTCTCTATCGCCTGTCCCAACTCACGGTATAAGCCCGACCCAATATCATCTGCCGGCAGGTAATAGAAAAGCCTGCCGCCTTGCTCCAGGGAGTGCTCGGGATGTCCCCACCAGTCCACCGCGGTCGACCCGTACACGCGGCCGTCGGAAGAAGGGGCTAATCCCGTGATATACCTGGTGGCGTTGACGGTGTTGGGCCTGGGTATGACCTGCCGCAGTACCGCCACGGATGGATACACCGCCACCGACGCGGCCTCTCCCCCCGACTCATATGGGTGAGCGGGATCGAAACGGAACATGAAATTGTTGTTGCCGGCGCCATATATGCCGCCATCGTCGCCGACGCACAAGGTGTCTATCCAGTAAAGGGGGGTATATGGTCCGCTATTGAGCTCGCCCGCCGCCACCCCCAGGTTCTCCAGGTCCATGGAGGCGCTGGAGAGATCCACCGTGGAAGGATCGAACCTGAGCAAGCTGCCGTCATAATAGTCCGTCTCCCCCGCCAGCGGGTCGCCGATCCTGGCATGGCCATAGGTGCCAAGGTATATGCGGCCATCTCCGCCCTCCACTATCCCCGGCAGTTCACGCTGGTTTTCGTGCACGGTCCCCAGATCCACTAGGCCGAGCTGCGGCAGCAGGGGGTCGTAGACCCCGAGCCTGCAAGTGGGGTAGGAGCCCGCGTATACGCGGCCGTCACTCGCCGTGAGCATCTCGCTGACGTAACCATATCCAGCCTCTTCCAGCCGCCCCAGCAATACCGCGTAGCCTGGGGAATCGGTCTCTATCTCGTATATGCGGGCGCCTTCCGCAGTTCCCGCAAAGATCTTGTTCTGATAAGGATGTGGGGCTATCGACCATACCTCGAAAACGCTTCCCGGGTCTACCTGGCCCAGATCCTCGAAGCGAGGCGTCTCATCGGCTATGGTTGAGGGGTCCAGGCGGAAAACGTGCCCGCCCATCCCAGGGGGAGGTGGTTGCGCGTAGGAGATGGCGGAGGAGATGGTGCCACCGTATATCCAACCGTCGTTGCCCGCGCAGAGCCCCATGACACCCGCCTCCCCCGCCACCGCTTGACCGAGATCGCGTGGGTTGCTGTCCATATCCTGCCCCGGGCTCCAGGGAAGCGCGGGGTCATATACGAAAACCCTGCCTCCCCTCTGCCTGCAATCGTCCGCATGCTGGTCGCTCCAGTAATAGAAGCTCCCGTATATCTTCCCGCCCTGCTCCACCAGGTCCCATATCCATCTCGACGCGCTTACCTCCCATCCGTATACGTCCTGGGGGAAAGGCTCCCCGAGGATGGTGGGATTGCTTGTGGGGCCGTAGCGTTCCCCTGTCCAGCCGCGAGTGGGGTCGTATTTGAACAGCAGGGCTTTGCCGTTTGGGCCATCGTTGGCCATGGTCGCCCCATATATCAAGCCGTCCTGCGCGCTTATGAGAGCGGTGGTGTAGGCGCTGAATTCCTCCTCCGTTCTCCCCAGCAACTCCACTGCCCCCCTGGTTCCCAATGCCCCCGGGGAGAAAGAGACGTTGTGCATAAACGCCAGCCCGGCATCGTCGCCGAGATCATCCGACCACCCGTACAGGTCATGCGTCGGCCACGCCCATGAGGCCACCGAAAACGCCCATAGCAAGGAAAGCAGCCAGCACAGCAAGCGCACCGCCACATGGGTGGCTCTTGTGCGTTCTGCGATCGATTCATTATGTCTATAAGGAGCCCCGCTCATGATCCGCGTCGCGCTTTTCCCTCACCAGCATCATGCTCCATACCCTGTTAAGGGTGGCAACACCCTCGGCTCTCCCTCTTCGCTTCCGCAGGCTTTTGAAGCATAAGCTCTCCCTGCATCCATACAGCCGGTGGCCTCACGAGCGCAAGCGGGATTTTCCCCGCATGACACCTTGAAGCCTATCAGGCCTTTTACGTGGACTCTTGGTATCTGACTCAGCCTCGCATGTTTCTTAACGGAATCTGTAAAAATCATCAGCCAAACGGCAGCCATTCATCGCGGCATCAGTCCGATGTCATTTCGGCCCCCTTGGTTCCCTCCTCCCAGCGTCTAAACAAACCGTTTAACCTGATAGGACCATTTCGCGCTTATTATCACGAGACCGAGACAAGCGGATGACGAAGCAAGAGCTTGTAAGGTTGAATTGCCGGGACAACCCTGGAGGTCGGTCCGTTTTCTAACGCTTCTCCCCCCTCATCCTTCAGGTCAAAAAGTCTAAGGCCGGGGAGTTTTGTCATCACGGCGGAGGTGGTCCGGATGGCTTGCTCGGCGGTATGTAGACCGCTGCCCCCCTTATCTGCAGATCGGGAGGCATGAGCATCAACAGCGGGTTGCTCGCCCTGTATATAGTCACGTTCATGTAAAGGTTTTTGAGCGCCCCGTTGGTATCGCTGTTGTTCACCAGGGCTTCCACGAAGTATGGGTTCATATAGGCCACAAGGTCCGCAAGGAAATTCACCGCCCCGGCGTTGTTGTTGATGGCGTTCGCGACCATCTCGCCATCCAGGTTTGCGATAAGCTCGGTCAGGAAATTCAACCCCACCGCGTCCAGGGTATTTGCCAGGTTCGCCCCGCTCATGTAAGGCGAGGCCAGCAGCCTCTCGATGAGGGAGGAGCCGGGATGCATGGCGTACTCGGCGTTGATGGCCCGGGCCACCACCTCCCCGTCCAGGTTGGAGACCAGGCCGGAGACGAAATCGGTGTGGTCG
>JACVJG010000308.1 GCA_015711875.1 Candidatus Solincola jinzensis
GGAAGCTCGAAAAAAGAGGCGGAGCAGGAGGCGGCGCGGGAGGCGTTGAGAAGGCTTGGCGCCTGTTGAGAGCGCCGCCACGACACGGAAAAGGGGGTAAGGGATGGCTGGCATCGGGATCGTCACGGACTCCACGGCCTATCTTGACAAGGACTACGTCAGGGAACACGACATCAAGGTGGTTCCGCTCAAGGTGATCATGAACGAGGTGTCGTACCGTGAAGGGGTGGACATAGACAACGACGAGTTCTACCGCCGCCTGCAGCAACCGGGGACTTTCCCCACCACCTCGCAGCCTTCCGCGGGGGAATTTCTGGAAGCCTACCGCGAGATGGCGGAGCGTTACGACAGGCTCATCAGCATCCATATAAGCGCGGGCATCAGCGGCACTTGCGAATCGGCTCGTTCCGCCGCTTCTGAGATGGGAGATTATCCCATAGAGGTCATCGATTCCCGCTTTACCGGCATACAGCTCATGATGTTCGTGCAGGAGCTGGTGAAGGCCAGGGACGCGGGCCGGAACATGGAGGAGATGCTCTCGCTGGCGCAGCGCATGATAGGGCAGAGCAGCCTCATGTTCTGCGTGGACACCCTGGAATATCTCCACCGCGGCGGCAGGATAGGCGGCGCACAGGCGCTCATGGGCTCCATGCTGCGTATCAAGCCCATCCTGTACATCGACGGTACTATCGATGCCCTGGACAAGGTCCGCGGAAGCGGAAAGGCTCTTGACCGCCTGGTGGAGCTGGCGGCGGAGAAGGCGAAGGGCCGTAGGGTGCAGGTGGGGTTGACCTACGTGAGGGACACCGATCGCCTGGAGGAGCTGCGAGCTAAGGTAAAGGAAGCCCTGAATTGCGATCCTGAGGCCATCGCGGTAAACGAGACTGGGCCGGTGATCGGCTCACATGTGGGTCCCGGAACGGTGGGGGTGGGGTTTTTCCCCGCGGAGTAGCATAGCCGCTACCGCCGGCCATACAAGCTACAAGGGCCCGAACGGGCCCTTGTTTCCTTGCGCGTTGACGCGCCGCGGACCACGTTGCTTTACGCCGGCCGACCCCGAGTAGGGGTGTATGGTGGAAGGCGCTACTGATGCGGCCTGCGCTTCCGACACCCGTAGAAGCGTGAACAAGGGGTTAAGGGGAGAGTTGATGAGGCACAAAGTTGATGGCATAAGGCATAGCAGGGGCAGTCATCTCTTGGCGGTAGGGAAAACGGCAAAGGCGATCATGCCCCCGAGAGATAACGGCGGCTAACCTGAAAACAAGCTGCCGTTTCCATGAGAGGATGTCCTCAGAAGAGGAAGAGGAGCATCATCAGGCCTGACCATGAATTCGACTTCGTCCATGCCCGCCGAACGCGCCCCCGGTGAAATCGTACAGAGCCTCGGGGGAAGGTAAAGCGCGGGGAGAGGAAGAAGATTTACTGGAAACGTAAGATGGCGGCATGGATAAAGGTTGATAGGAGAGAAGAAGAGACATGTACCTGAAGACGTTGAGCGCGCGCGGGTTCAAGTCTTTCGCGGACAAGATCACCCTTGAGTTCGAGCCGGGCATATCCGTTATCGTGGGGCCTAACGGCAGCGGCAAGAGCAATGTCGCGGACGCGGTGCTCTGGGTGTTGGGGGAGCAAAGCCCGCGTAACCTGCGAGGCTCCAGGATGGAGGACGTCATTTTCGCCGGAAGCGCCACCAGGCAGCCCATGAGTATGGCCGAGGTGTCGCTCTCCCTGGACAACAGCAACCGCGAGCTACCGTTTGATTTCCCCGAGGTGGTGGTGACACGGCGCATCTACCGCACGGGGGAGAGCGAATACCTTCTCAACAAGACCCCATGCCGCCTGGTGGACATCCAGGAAATGCTCTCCGACCTGGGGGTGGGGAGGGAGCTCACCGCGGTGATCGGCCAGAACCGGCTCGAGAGCATCCTGCGCAGCCAGCCCGAGGATCGCCGTTGCTTCATCGAGGAAGCGGCGGGACTGCGTAAACACCGGCGCCGGAAGGAGAAGGCCCTGCGCAAGATAGAGGGGGTGGAGCGGAACCTGGTGCGCATAAAGGACATCATGTCCGAGGTGAACAAGCAACTGAGGCCACTGGAGAGGCAGGCCAGACAGGCGCAGGAGTACCAGGAGCTGTCAGGGCGCATACGGGACCTTTCCATCCGCGTCATGGTGGCCGAGCTGCAGGAGCTGAGGGAACAGTGGGAAAACCGGCGCGAGGAGGAAGAGAGGCTGGCGCGTGACCTCGAGGGAGTGGCGGCTGCGGCATGGGAAGCGCGGCGGCGTAACGGTGAGGTGGAGGAGGAGATCCGGAGGCTGCGCGCCGAGCTGGACGCCTGCAGGGACCGGGAGATGAGGCTGGTGTCACTTGGGGAAAGGCTGCGCGCGTGTGAAAGCCTGGGCGAGGAGCGCCTGAAGCTCTACGCCGCTCTGGGGGGCGATGCCTCTTACCGCGATGGCTGGAGGTCGCGACGCGAGGAGGCGGCGCGCCGGGTGGCGGAGCTCGAGGGGGAGAGGATCAAAGCCGAGAACAGGCTGACCGAGCTGAACAAATCGGCCGCGCGCATGGAGGCGAAGCGGGCCGAGGCCACGGCGGCCCTGGGGCGGGCGCGCCAGGAAAGGGACAGGTGCAGGCGGGCCCTGGAGGAATTGAGGGAGAGAAAGCGGCGCGCAGAGGGAGACGCGGCGAGGATGAAGGAGAGGGCGGCCGCCCTGCGCAGCGAGGCTGTGAAGATAAGGGCGCGATGCGACGAATTGCAGGGCGAGCTTGAGCGGGCGCGAAGGGAGGAGGAAGAGGTAGGTATCGAGGCGGATAAGCTGGCCGCGCGCCGTGAGGAGCTTGCAGCTTCCCTGGAAGGGGTGAAAGAGAACATCGCCCGCTTCCGTGAGGAGGTGGAGTCTGTGGCCCGCATGCAGCGGCGGTCCTTCCAGGAGGAGGCGCTGGTCATAGCCAGGCTTCGAGCCCTGCAGGAGGTGTTCTCTTCACGCATCGATTACGCCGCGGCCGCCTCAAGGGTGCTGGACGAGGCGGAAAGAATACCAGGCGTCATGGGCATGCTGCTTCATCACATCAGAGTGGAAGAGAGATGGGAAAGGGCGCTGGAATCCTTCCTTGGGCCCTGGCTGTTCAGCGTGGTTACTCGCGACCTGGATACGGCTATGGAGGCCATTCGCATGCTTAAGAGGAACGAGGATGGCTACTGCGTCTTCCTCCCCCTGTCGGAACTGGCATTGGCGGAAAACGCGGACAGAAGGAACCTCGCCCATATCGCGGGGGGCATGCCGGCCCTGGAAGCGGTGGAGGGCGACGCAGAGATAGCGCCCGCCCTGGAGCATCTTCTGGGCGACGTGGTGTTGTGCTCCAGCCTGGAAGAGGCGGCCGCCGGAGCCGAGAGATACCCCACCCTCACCTTCGTCACCCTGGAGGGGGACGTGGTGGCTCCGCGTCACGCTGTGAAGGGCGGAGCTCGCCCCCGCAGCCCCTTCCACGTCATCGCCCGCAGGCGCGAGATGGAAGAGCTGCAGGAGATGCTGGACCTATGCGACGAAGAGTCGGTATCCCTTGAGGTGCGGCGCAAGAGCGTTCTTTCCACTCTGGCGGGACTGGAGAAAGAGGCGGAAGGGTTGGCGGCGGAGATAGGAGAGGTACAGGCCAGGCGCCGCGAGCTGGAGCAGGAGAGGAAGGCGCTGGCTAGGCGTCTCGAGGAAGCGAAGAG
Organism: Candidatus Solincola jinzensis; assembly: GCA_015711875.1. The sequence goes on from JACVJG010000308.1 coordinate 3,711, forward strand.
AGAGGCCGGGGAGTCTCTGGAGCGCATAGCAGCCCTGGAAGGCGAGGCGGAAGGGCTGGAGGCGAGGGGTGGCGAGCTTGAGGACGAAGCCGCGGCGCTGGCGCGGGAGGAGGAGGATACGGCGAGGCGCCTGCGCGAACGCGAAGAGGAGACGGCTAGACTGCGCGAAAGGGAGCGCGCGCACGATGCCGAGATGCAGGAATCCAGGGCAGCGATGGCCTCGCTGAGAGAGCGCCTCAGCAACCTTGATGCCAGGCTCGAGGAGTTGAGGTCCGAATTGGATTCGCCCGCCCCTCCGGGAAAGGAGGAGTTGGCCGAGCTGGCGGGAAAGCAGGAAAGGATACTCTCCCTGGCACGTGACCTTATAAGCATCCATGGCGCCATGCTCGCCCGCTGCCGGGAAAAAGAGGAGGCGGCGAGGCGGGAGCTGCAGGAGAGTGAAAGCGAGCTGGAGAAACTGCGCGAGAGGATGGCGGAGCTGAGCGCGCGCGAGGAGGAGTTGCGCGAGCTCTCCCATAACCGTGACCTCGCCGCGGCACAGCTCAAGATGCGCGTGGATATGCTCGTGCAGCGCCTTCTGGACGAACACAAGATCCCCCTCGAGACAGCGGTCTCCGATTATCTGCCGGACAGGCCGGTAGCGGAGATGCGTGAGAGATTCGAGGCGATCGCCGCCTTCGCCGAGTTCGGCGACTTCATCGAACTTCCGGTGAAGACCTATTGGTGGGGCATGTTCGTGCTGGTGGTCTT
>JACVJG010000309.1 GCA_015711875.1 Candidatus Solincola jinzensis
CAGGCACAGCAGAAGCAGAGGGTGAGAAAGCGGCCCCAATCCTTTCTCCGTACCCCCAGCATGAGGGGGTCGGGGTCGACGCGCCCGATCTGGGGGATAAGCCCGGCGGAGATGGAACGCTCCATATGCTCCAGGGCCTCCTCCACCGAGACAGCCCTGCCGATGCTGGGGTCGATCTGCTTCGCGCCCTCCCCCATGAAGATGCACCCGATCTCCATGGGGAAAAGCTCGCAGCGGCAGCCCACCCGGCACATGCACAGGGGCAGGACGACGCGGTGGCAGGAGCGGCGGATCATCTCAGCCACCAGTTGTTTGGGAACCACCGTCGAGCCCTCCTCTTCCAGCTCCTGATTGATGGGGATGAAGGTCACGTCGTAATGGTCCTGGTTGACGATCCACCCGAAGAGCTTGCCCACCACCGGCCAGGCGGTGGTCCTGGCCCAGAAATCGGTGACAGGTTGCCATAGGGTGACCGCCCAGAGCATGGTACGCCAATCCCTCTTGATCAGGTTCTTTCTCATTGCTCCCCTCGCGTTTCCCCTCCACACGCCGATGACCCGATTTTAAACCGCGAGCCGGGCGCGGGCCAGTATCAAGGTGGGCACAGTGTCGCTGAAAGCGGGGATTATCGGCTCCCGTATGCTGCAATCCTTTCGTAGGGAGGTCTTAGAAGGAAAAAGAGTGGAGGCCCTCAATCGATCATTCCTGAGTGAAAGCAAAACAATCAGGAGTAAGGAGCGATAGCATGGCTTCGCTTTCCTCCGCGCGTAAGGCTGGGATAGAATAAGCCCCATGAGGGGCTACAGCGTCAAGGAATGGGCGGTCGAGAATGGTAAACTCGTCGCGGACATTCTCACCGCGATAAGGTTTTTCATCGGGGTGCTCATCGTCTTGTGCGCCTTTTTCGCCGAGCCCTCGCTGCTTCCTCTGGTGGTGGCGCTGACTCTTTTCGGATGGACCACCGATGTCCTGGACGGCAAGATGGCGCGTATGGACCGCAAGGGAAAGAGAACCTGGATCGGAGACCTTGACTTCGCCACCGACCTCATCCTCATCTACTCTGGGCTGCTTTATTTCGTGACCGCAGGTTACCTGCCACTGCGCCCCTTCCTTTTCTACGGCGCGTACGCCGCGGTGACCGGCCTGGTGTGGACGAAAAAATCGGTGATGATGGCGGTGGCCGCCCCCATCGCCGCCGTACCCATAATAATGTCCTTTGTGCACTACCCCATCTGGGGCTGGGTCTTCATGGGATGGATCGCTGTGGACCTCATCCTCAACTGGTCCGACTTCAAGGCGGAGATCAGCGAATTTATCGACGACGTCGAGGAGGGTTAAGGGCGGGGAATCTATTTCGGTGTCCCTCCGAAGGAGGATAATTGCGGGACAAATCCTATCATAAAAAACAAATCGAAGCCCTGGAAGAGGTGAGTCGGGCCATAGTTTCCGATCTCTACCTCGAGGATATTCTCAAGCTCATCGTCATGGTCACGGCAGAGGTCATGGATTCAAATATCTGCTCACTCCTGCTCCTCAACGAGAAAGAGGAGCGGCTGGAGATACGGGCAACCCAGTCGGTAAGCGAGGATTACCTTAACAAGCCCACGGTGAGACTCGGCGAGGGTATCGCCGGGTTGGTGGCGCAGGAGAACCGCCCCATACAGGTACGGGACGTGCGCGAGGACCCACGGTACTTGAACAAAGAGGTGGCTGTCAGGGAGGGACTCTGCTCCTTGCTCAGCGTGCCCATGTGCGTTAAGGGCAGGGTGATCGGGGTTCTCAACTGCTACACCTCGGAGCCCCGGGAATTCACCTCCGAGGACGTGAGCCTCCTCACCGCGGTGGCCAACCAGGCGGCGGTGGCCATCGAGAACACGGAGTTGCTGGTGAAGACGCGCATCATCCAGGAGGAGCTTGAGACGAGAAAGCTGGTGGAGAGGGCCAAGGATATCCTCATGCGCGACCGCTCCATCACCGGTGAGGAGGCCTATCGCCGCATGCAGCGCAAGGCAATGAACACGCGTAAAAGCATGCGCGAGATAGCCGAGGCCATCATCCTGGCCGACGTGGAATCCTAGAACGCTGTGGTCCCCATGCCCTTTTCGCAAGAGATTCCTGTCATGGGGGAAAAGATGCCGCGACGGATATAATCGTCGGAAAGCACCCACTCAGAGGGCACGTCTTTTTTATCGTCTCGAGCCCCAAAAGCACAAACAACCGTTCCTTCTTTAAAAAAAGATATGGCACGATGACGACCTGCATTCCCGGCTAGACCGCGAGATCCTGTTCCACCTTGACACCATAAAAGGTTATGCTATGATTTTTTCGGCCTGAAACCCGGCACAATGGGGTGCCGGATAAGAGGACATGGTCGTCCGGCTAAGAAGGTCGGGCGCTTTTTATTTTATCCAGGAAAGCGAAAGCGGTCTTATGGAAGGAGGAGGAGGAGGAACGGTATGAGTTTCAGTAAACCAAATTCCAGCGAGGCGACACTCACGCGCCTGCGCACAGGCAAGGATTATTGCCCCTTCAGCGGCATGTGCGTAACCTGTGTCGACGGATGCACGGGGTTGTGCGAGATCGGGAAGTCCGCCTACCGCGGAGCGGAGGTACTTTACCCCCAGCCCTTCGGCGGGAGCACTTCGGCCTCCCAGAAGGATTACCCCGTCGATCTCTCTCACCTCAATATACTGGGCACGGCGGTGGGGGCCGTTGGCATCGAACCTGACCCGGACGTGGCAACCTTCCCGGCTGTAAACCTGGAGGTGGCCATCGGGGCCGACAAGGGCCTGAAGCTGCGTCTCCCCTTCGTCATCCCAGGCCTGGGATCGACTGACGTGGCCAAGAACAACTGGGAAGGCCTGGCGATCGGTTCCGCCATCAGCGGGACCATCCTCACCATCGGCGAGAACGTCTGCGGTATGGACGAGAAGTCCGTGATCGAAAACGGACGGGTGGTGGACTCTCCCGATCTTACCCGCAGGGTCAAGCTCTTCCAGGACTGGTACGAAGGGTACGGGGCGATCGTGGTGCAGTCAAACGTCGAGGACACCCGCCTGGGAGTTCTGGAGTACGCCCTGGACAAGCTTGGAGTTGAGATTGTCGAGCTCAAGTGGGGGCAGGGTGCGAAGGACATCGGGGGAGAGGTGAAGATCCGTTCCCTGGAAAAAGCCCAGATGCTCAAGCGGAGAGGCTACATCGTGCTCCCCGACCCGGAGGCGGAGACCTCGAAGGAGAATTTCTACAAGACCTTTAACGAGTTCGAGCGCCATTCTCGCATCGGCTTCGTGGACGAGGAGTCCTTCGTAAGCAGGGTCAAGGAATTGCGCGACGCCGGTGCGAAGTACGTCTTCCTCAAGACCGGCGCCTACCGCCCCGCTGACCTGGCCAGGGCGGTCAAGTTTTCCTCCCTAGCGAAGATCGACCTCCTCACCGTGGACGGGGCTGGCGGCGGCACCGGCATGAGCCCTTGGCGCATGATGAACGAGTGGGGCATCCCCACCATCCACATCGCCGCCATGACCTACGAGTACGCCAAGCGCCTGGCGGACAAGGGAGAGTACGTGCCCGACATCGCCATCGCCGGCGGCTTCACCCTCGAGGACCACATCGTCAAGGGGCTTGCGTTGGGAGCGCCTTACTTCAAGCTGGTGGGAATGGCGCGTTCGCCCATCGCCGCGGCCATGGTGGGCAAGACCATAGGCAAGCTCATCGAGGAGGAGAACCTCCCCAAGGCCATCGCCTCCTATGGCAACAGCGTGGAGGAGATCTTCGTGGCCGCGCCAGAGCTGAAGGAGCGTTACGGAGATCGCTTCAAGGATATACCTCCCGCCGCCATCGGGCTGTACACCTACTACAAGCGCCTGGCGCAGGGAATAAGGCAGCTCATGTGCGGCGCGCGCAAGTTCGCGCTGGAGTACCTGAGCCGCGACGATCTCTGCTCCCTCACCAGGGAGTGCGCCGAGATCACCGGTATCCCCTACGTCATGGACCTCGACAAGGACGAGGTCGATAAAATACTAGGCTGATCACAGCGCAAACGCGCCTTCGCGAGGCCGGGAGTCAACACTCCCGGCCTCTCTACTAAAGAAGAAACGGAAAAGGGTCACGTCTTGTCTATTTGCATGCCACGATTTCGGGAACCTTCTGATGCCGCAGCTTAATGAGCGTTGATCCTATGTAAATTCGTTGAGATACCTGGGTATGCAAAAAACAAGACCTGACCCCAATACATCCTTCCCCCTGACCCTGCCAGTCCCTATAATAGACGGAAGACCTGAGGACGGGAGGTAGGCGTAACCACTTGACCGAAAAGGCTGTCATCCTGCTCGAGGACGGGAAGTACTTCACCGGTACCCCTTTCGGAGCCCGCGGCACCGCCACGGGCGAACTCGTGTTCAACACCAGCATGACCGGCTACCAGGAGGTCCTCACCGACCCTT
>JACVJG010000310.1 GCA_015711875.1 Candidatus Solincola jinzensis
TCCCCCCTTATGCGTCGCACGATCTCCGCCGCGATGTTGTGCGGCACCTCTCCGTAATGAGAGAACTGCATGTGATGGGTAGCCCGTCCCTGGCTGAGGGAGCGGATATCTGTCGCGTACCCGAAGGTCTCCGCCAGGGGGATGAACGCCGTCACCACCTGCTGCCTGCCCCGGGTCTCCAGGCCCTCCACCTTGCCCCGGCGCGAGTTGACATCCGCGATGATGTCGCCGAGGTTCTCTTCCCCCACCGTGATCACCACCTTCATCACCGGCTCCAGGAGGATGGGCTCGGAGCGGCGCAGCGCCTCCTGGAAAGCGGCGGAGCCCGCCGCCTTGAAGGCGAGCTCCGAGGAGTCCACCTCGTGGTAGGATCCGCCCCTCAGGGTGACCTTCACGTCCACCACCGGGTATCCCGCCAGCACGCCGAACTCCATAGCGCCCGCCACCCCCTGTTCCACCGCGGGGATGAACTCCCTGGGAATGGCGTTTCCCGTCACCTTGTTCACGAACTCGAAGCCTCCGCCCCTGGGAAGGGGCTCGAGATCTATGATCACATGCCCGTACTGCCCGCGCCCGCCCGTCTGGCGGATGAACCTGCCCTCCACGCCCTTTGCGCTTCCCATAACCGTCTCGCGGTAGGACACCTGCGGTTTTCCCACGTTGGCGCCCACGCCGAACTCGCGCATCAGGCGGTCCACGATGATCTCCAGGTGCAGTTCCCCCATGCCCGAGATGATGGTCTGTCCGGTCTCGGGATCGAGCTTCACCCGGAAGGTGGGGTCCTCCTCGGCGATACGCTCCATGGCCTCGCTCAGCCGGTCCTGGTCCGCCTTGGTCTTCGGCTCGATGGCGATGGAGATCACCGGCTCCGGGAAGACCATGGACTCCAGGAGGATGGGGCGATGGGCGGAGCACAGGGTGTCCCCCGTATAGGTCTCCTTCAAGCCCACCGCGGCCACGATATCCCCGGCGAAGACCATCTCCACCTCCTCGCGGTGGTTGGCGTGCATCTGCAGAAAGCGGCCGATGCGCTCTTTCTTCCTGCGCGCGCTGTTGAAAACCGTCGCTCCCGCCCTAAGGGTGCCGGAATAGACCCTCAGATAGATGAGCTTGCCCACATAGGGGTCGGATACCACCTTGAAGGCCAGGGCGGAGAAAGGCTCGTCGTCTGAGGCGTGCCTGATCTCTTTCTTGCCTTCCTTGCCCACCTGCACCCCCTCTATGGGGGGGACGTCCAGGGGCGAGGGAAGGTAGTGCACCACCCCGTCCAGGAGAGGCTGGACGCCCTTGTTGCGGAAGGAGGCCCCGCAGAACACCGGCACCACCTCACAGGCGAGCACCCCCTTGCGCAGAGCCGCCCGTACCTCTTCCGAGGTTATGGAATCCTCTCCGGCGAGATATTTTTCCATCAACGCGTCGTCATACCCCGCGCATACCTCGAGTAGGGCATGATGGTAAAGCTCCGCCGTCACCGCCAGTTCCTCCGGGATGTCCACTATCTCCCACTGTGTGCCCATCTCATCGGTATAGAGGATGCCCTTCATCTCCACCAGGTCGACGCAACCCCGGAAGTCGCTTTCCCCTCCCAGAGGTATCTGCACCGCCACCGGACGGGTATCGAAGCGCTGCTCCAACATCTCCAGGCAAGCGAAGAAATCGGCCCCCGGTCTGTCCATCTTGTTCACGTAACAGATACGGGGGACACCGTAGTGATCTGCTTGCCTCCACACCGTCTCCGTCTGGGGCTCCACGCCCGCCACGCCGTCCAGGATGGCGATGGCGCCGTCCAGCACCCTCAGGGAGCGTTCTACCTCTACAGTGAAGTCCACGTGGCCGGGAGTGTCTATAATATTTATCCTATGATCTTTCCAGAAACAGGTGGTGGCGGCGCTGGTGATGGTTATGCCGCGCTCCTGCTCCTGCACCATCCAGTCCATGACCGTGGAGCCTTCGTGCACCTCGCCCATCTTGTATGTCTTGCCGGTATAGAACAGGATGCGCTCGGTGGTGGTCGTCTTGCCGGCATCGATGTGCGAGATGATGCCGATATTGCGCACGCGGTCCAGGGGGAACCTTCCCTGCGCCGCGGACGGCTTCTCCACCCTTCCGGTCGTTGTTACCTTCATATCACCAGCGGTAATGGGCAAAGGCCTTGTTGGCCTCCGCCATCTTGTGCAGGTCCTCCTTTTTCTTGATGGAGGCGCCGACGCCGTTGGAAGCGTCGAGAAGCTCCATGGCCAGGCGCTCCATCATGGTTTTCTCCTTGCGTTGCCGAGCGAAATTCACTATCCACCTGATGGCCAGCGTGGTGCTGCGACGCGGCCGCACCTCCACCGGCACCTGATAGCTCGCCCCGCCCACGCGCCGCGACCTCACCTCGAGCACGGGCCGCACGTTGTCGGTGGCCTTCCTCAACACCGCGAGGGGGTCGTTCCCCGTCTTCTGGTGCAGGATGTCCAGCGCCCCATAGACGATCTTCTCCGCCTTGCTCTTCTTGCCGTCGAGCATCACCTTGCGTATGTATTGCTCCACCAGGACGCTGTGGTACCTGGTATCCGGGGGTATTTCCCTCTTCGGCGCCGGTCCTTTCCTGGGCATCCTTCCTCTCCTTCCGCCCCGGCCCCTACAGGCCGGCCGTCTTCTTAGTCCCGTAACGGGAACGCGCCTGCTTGCGATCGGAAACCCCCGCGGCGTCGAGGGTGCCGCGGATTATCTTATAGCGCACGCCGGGCAGGTCCTTGACCCTTCCCCCCCTCACCAGGACAATGGAGTGTTCCTGCAGGTTGTGTCCGATGCCCGGGATATAGGAAGTGACCTCGATACCGTTGGTCAACCTCACCCTGGCGATCTTGCGCAAGGCTGAGTTGGGCTTTTTGGGAGTGGTCGTCTTGACCTGCGTGCAGACGCCCCGGCGCTGCGGACAACCCTGCAGGGCAGGGGTCTTGGTCTTCTTCCGCTTGTCGGCGCGGCCTTTACGAACCAGTTGGTTGATAGTGGGCAAACCTACCTCCTCCGTGCGATATATCCTGCTCTAGCTGCTGTTTTTCCTCCGGCGCACAAAACGCAAGTTTACCATCGGGTCCACGGGGTGTCAATCATATCCAGGGACGTCTCCCCTTCAGGACTCCTCGGCTCGCTCCTCTTCCGCCGTCCCCGATTCCCCGCTTTCCAGTCCCTCACCCGCGGGCTCTTTCAAGAGCCCCGCTTTCTTGAGTTCCTCGATGTTGCCCCTGCCTAGCCCCGCTTCGTAGAGGTCCTCTGTCCCCATGCGCAGGAGATCGCTGGTGGTGTTCACGTTGGCCTGCTTGAGCAGGTTCTTGGTGCGGGTTGAGAGGGGCAGCTCCTGTATATCAACCTCGTCGGCCTCCAGCACCGCGGAAACGGCCTCCGCCCCGAAGAGCTCCTCAAGCTCCTCCTTGGAGGGGGCGCGTGTGCGCGATATGCCGGAGGTCAGGGCCTCCACCTCCTCCAGCAGGCCCACGCCGGCGTGCTTCGGCCTTACCTTAATATTGCGGTAGCGGCTCATGCCCGTTCCCGCCGGTATGAGCTTGCCGATGATCACATTCTCCTTCAATCCCAGCAGGGGATCCACCCTGCCGGAGATGGCGGCGTCCGTGAGCACCCGCGTGGTCTCCTGGAAGGATGCCGCGGAGAGGAAGGAATCGGTGGCCAGCGAGGCTTTGGTTATCCCCAGCAGCATCTGGCGCGCCGTGGCGGGCTCCCCGCCCTGCGCCACCACCGCCTCGTTGACCTCCTCGAAATACTTGCGGTCCACTTTCTCCCCCGGAAGCAGGTCGGTATCGCCCGCCTCCAGCACCTCCACCTTTTTTAGCATCTGGCGCACGATGAGCTCGATGTGCTTGTCGTGGATATCCACGCCCTGGCTCTTGTAGACCTCCTGCACCTCCCTGACCATGAACAGCTGGGCGGCTTGGGGGCCGAGCACGCGCAGGATATCATGGGGGTTGGCCGAACCCTCGGTGAGCTGGTCGCCGGCGTTGACCTGCTGGCCGTCGCGCACCCTGAGGCGGGCGCGGCGCGGGACCTGATAGGTGCGCTCCTTGTCGTCGGAACCCACGATGGTTATCTTGCGCGCTTTATCGGATTCCTCGATGGTCACCTTTCCGGAGATGTCGGCGATGACCGCCTGGCCCTTGGGCTTGCGGGCCTCGAAGAGCTCCACTACGCGGGGAAGGCCATGGGTGATGTCCTCGCCCGCCACACCCCCGGTGTGGAAGGTGCGCATGGTGAGCTGGGTTCCCGGCTCGCCGATGGACTGGGCGGCGATTATGCCCACCGCCTCGCCGATCTCCACCAGTCTCCCCGTGGCCAGCATGGTGCCGTAGCACCTGCAGCACACCCCGTAACGGGACTCGCAGGTCATCACGGAGCGGACCATGACCTCCTCGATGCCCGCCTTGGCGAGTC
>JACVJG010000311.1 GCA_015711875.1 Candidatus Solincola jinzensis
TCCGTCATCCCGGGCAGGAGGCCTGGAATCGCGCATCCTTCACCTCCGGCTCATCGAAGCCATGGATTCGACGCCACGCGCTCGAATCGGCACCAGGCGCTCCATTCCGTCATCCCGGGCAGGAGGCCAGGTCCCCCTGGGCGCCGTTCTTAAAAAGCCGGCTCGCCCGCGTCTCCGGGTGGCTCGCGGCAGCGTCCCGGCCCGCCGTCCCGCGCCCTCGCGCCGCCGCCCGGGCCCGCGTCCCCCAAGAGAGGAAACCAAACCCCCGCCGCCCATATTACGATAAAAACCGCCGGCGTCCCACACGCCAAGCCACCGAACGCGATTTCCCGACGCGACCTTCGGCGGGCAAGCGGCGCGCCTCCCGCCCCATGGGGCATAATAAAGTCATGGGAAAACTGGCGAGGCCGAGCGTGGTCGCTGAGATCCTGGAGAGGCACGGGATACGCCTTGCGCGTTCCCTGGGGCAGCACTTTCTGGTGGACGGCAACGTGCTGGCGCGCATCCTGGAGGTCGCGGACCTCTCGGGCGAGGAGACGGTGCTGGAGATCGGCCCCGGTATCGGCACCCTCACGGAGGAACTGTGCCGCCGCGCCCCGCGGGTGGTGGCGGTGGAGTCCGACCGCCGCCTCGTCCCGGCCCTCCGGGAGGCGTTGGGCATGCCCGCTAACCTCGAGCTCATCGAGGGCGACGCCATGCGGGTGGACCTCGCCGCGCTCTTCCATCCCGGCGAGAGGGTGCGTGTGGTCTCCAACCTGCCCTACAACGTGGCCACCCCCCTGATACTGCGCCTGCTGCGCACGCTTCTCCAGGCCGAACGCATGGTGGTGATGGTGCAGCGGGAGCTCGCCGAACGCTACACCGCCGCACCCGGTCATCCCGCTTACGGAGCCGTCTCGGTGAAAATGGCCCTGCTGGCGGAGGCGCGGCGGGCTTTCCCGGTATCCCCCGCCGTCTTCTTCCCGCCCCCGCGCGTGGAATCGACGGTGCTGCGCGTGGAGCGCAGGCGGACAAGCATGGCGGAGCCGGAGCTGGACGCCTTTTTCCTTTTCCTCAACGCCTGTTTCTCGGAGAGAAGGAAGATGCTGGTAAACGCCCTCGGGGGCGGGCGCGAGCCCTACTGCCCTCGCTCACGCGTGGAGGAAGCCCTGCGCGCCTGCGGCTTCTCCCCCTCCGCCCGCGCCGAGGAACTGTCTTGCGCGCAACTCGTTACGCTTTTCCGCGCCCTGACCTGAGCGCTCGAGGAAGGCGCTGGGTTTCAGCAGAGAACCCTTCCCTCTGGTGTCATTTCCACGGGCAACGCTCCGCGTCTCCTCGACTACATGCCGCCGGCGACGGGGCCTCAGTCATCGGCTATTCCCCCATAAAAGAGACGCGCAACTCTTCCCTGTTCAAGGTTTCATTGCCACCGCGACACCTTTTTCGGGGTTCCGCAGCTCGAGCGGCGCGAAAAGACGGCCAGCGCGGGATGAGGATCGCCGTAATCGGTCCATAGCCTTTCCTCGCCGGAAGCGCGGCTAAAGAACGCTCAAAGCCCTTGATGCTCCAGGCGCAGTTCCAGGTGCGCTTCCGGTGTACCGGTCCACCCCACTTTTTCCTCGCCGTCCGCCATGATCCCCGCCACCGCGCCCGCGACGATGGGCATGTTGAAGGGGTTCAGGACCTTTATCCCGTTCGCCAGATCTTCTCGCGTGGGCGCGTGCGGCACCGGCACGCCGAATCCCCTCAAAGCAAGGAAAGACAGATCGCCATGGGCCTCTTTTGCGCCTTTTTCCCTCAGGCCGGCATAGAACCGCCTCGCGGAATCCATCATCACCTGCGGTATCTCTTCCCCCAGTTCCCTCTCGAGCTCGCGGAAGACGGCGTTTATCCCACCTATGTCAATGAAGATCAACCATGCGCCGGAAGAGCCGTCGATAACCCTTCCCTGTTCGAGATTCCATTGCCACCGCGACACCCCTTTCGGGGTTCCGCAGCTCGAGCAGCGGGAAAAGCCGGCCTGTGCGGGGAGAGGATCGCCGTAGTCGATCCATAGCCTTTCCTCGTCGGGGGCGTCATGCCAGGTCTCGATCCTTATCGTCGTCTTTTCGCTCCCCTCCTCGTACTCCGCCTTCGCCCGCGTTCCCTCTATGCTTTCGAACGCGCCGCACACGTCCCCGGTGAAGATGGCGTTGTTGTACACGTTCAGGGCCTCGAGGACCAAGTGCTGCCCGGGCTTGTAGGACAAGATGCGCGGTTGAGCCAGGCCGATCGCTTCCGCTTGCTTGATCATGTAGTCGTATGCGAGTTTTCGCAGCCTTTTAAGCCTGAGCGCCTTTCCGAGAGGGCCCGCCAGCACGTTGTCGACGTAGATCTTCGCGCCCCTGCGCTTGGCGTCTATGATGATGTGGTCGATAGGTATCCCAAGCCGTTCCTCGATACCGCCCAGAACCGCGCTCAGGAGATCCCCCTCCATCCAGACCCCGCGCATGTCGCTGCCCTTGGCCACGATCACCCCGTTGTCCTTCCAGCGGTGCTTGGCCCCCACCCTTTTGGGGACGCCGCACTCCGCGCATTTGTCAGCTGCCACCAGATCCCTCCTTTGACTTCAGTAGGCATCGCGCAACGCAAAGCAAGCCCCTTCGGTAGAACACTTACATATCGGCAGTCAAACCCCGCCGCTTTACCCGCTTGAGGCGCGATCCGTGGCGACTAGACCAGGCTTTCGCCGCCATGCGACGGGCACCCTCGAGCGTGAGTAAGGACCAGCCTCACGACATCAGACCGGCATCAGCGTCGAAATGTCCCGGTGCCGAGATCGCGGGCGTACCCTGACCTGAAGCCTGCCCGCAGCGCTTGGTTGGGCATACAGAACGAACGCAGCAGAAAGGGCCGGTTTGCGGTTCCGGCCCTTACTGGTTGCGGTAATGGTTGCTTTAGGCTATTACTTGCGCTTCAGCTCGTTGATGCACTTCTGGCAGATGCGGCTGCCCTTGAAGGTGCGCACCTTCTCGGTGTTGCCGCAGATGCTGCAGCCGGGCTGGTACTTCACGAGCACGATCTTCTCGCCGTCGACGAATATCTCGATGGGATCGCGTTCCTTGATGTCCAGCGTGCGACGCAGTTCCATGGGGATGACGATCCTTCCCAGCTCGTCGATCTTCCTCACGATTCCAGTGGCCTTCATCTCTCGCCCACCCTTTCTCTCTCTGCTGCCCGGCACCCGCGGACCGGGCGCTATCCTCTCCTTGACAATCACGGGTATCACCAGGGATATAATTATATGGGCACTGCCGAAGGAGTGTCAATATTTTCTTGTAATATTTTACATGGGAAGGAAAAAATGTACAAAACATTCTACGTGACCACGCCCATCTACTACGTGAACGACCTCCCCCATATCGGTACCGCCTACACCACCGTGGTCGCCGACGTGCTGGCGCGCTACCACCGCCTGAAAGGGGAGGAGGTGTTTTTCCTCACCGGCACCGACGAGCATGGCCAGCACGTGGCGCGCGCCGCGGAGCGCAACGGCGTCTCCCCCCAGGAATGGGCCGACCGCATGGTGAAGCACTTCACCGAGGTATGGGAGAGGCTGAACATCAGCAACGATTTCTTCATCCGTACCACCTCTCCCCGCCACGCCGAGGTGGCGCGCCGTTTCATCCAGAAGCTCTACGACAAGGGCGACATCTATCTCGACACCTACGAGGGGTGGTACTGCGTGCCAGACGAGTCCTTCTGGCTCCCCTCCCAGCTCGTGGATGGAAAATGCCCCCAGTGCGGGCGCGAGGTGGAGATGGTGCAGGAGGAGAACTACTTCTTCCGCCTCTCCGCCTACGCCGACCGCCTGCTCGCGCACATCGAGGCCCATCCCGAGTTCGTGCAGCCGGACATGCGCCGCAACGAGGTAGTGAGCTTCATCAGGCAGGGCCTCACCGACCAGAGCATCAGCCGCAAGACCATCACCTGGGGCATCCCTCTGCCCTTCGACGAGAGCCAGGTCATGTACGTGTGGTTCGACGCCCTGCTCAACTACATCAGCGCCATCGATTACGGCATAGACGACGAGCGCTTCTCCCGCATCTGGCCCGCCGACGTCCACCTCATCGGCAAGGAGATCCTGCGCTTCCACGCCATAATCTGGCCTGCCATGCTCATGGCCGCCGACCTCCCCCTCCCCCGCCAGGTCTTCGCCCATGGCTGGCTGACGGTGGAGGGTGAGAAGATGTCCAAGTCCAAGGGCAACGTCATCAGCCCCCACGAGCTCATAGACGAGTACGGCGTGGACGCCTACCGCTACTATTTCCTGCGCGAGTTCTCCTTCGGCTATGACGGCAACTTCTCGCGCGAGAACATGACCGGGCGTTACAACGCCGACCTGGCCAACGCCCTGGGGAACATGGTCAGCCGCGTGCTGGCCATGGTGGAGCGCTA
>JACVJG010000312.1 GCA_015711875.1 Candidatus Solincola jinzensis
CATGGCAAACGACAAGGCTTTTTATGTCTTCATGCCCGGCGTCCCCGCCATATGGCTGCCGGCTCCGCCCCGGTTTCCCGTGCTGCCCGGCCCCCCACACCCTCGCCTGGCCTATCCCCGCGCGCGTAAGGAAATAGGGTGGCTTTGGGAGGATAGCGTTCAGGCCGACCTTTTCCACCCACACGCATGGAGGGAGACCCGATCCTTTTCCCGCCCCCGCTCTGGAGCCGCCGCCGCGGCGGCGGAAGACGGAGGACCGACCCGCTGCTTCTATTCCCTATTAGAGAAACCATGGCGTGGTGCAAACACACGCCATATGGCGAAAGACGAGAGACCGATCCGCTGCCCCTATTCCCCCTGCGCGCGTTCAGGCGCGGACGGGCAAGGATGTCACCGCCCAGCGCTACTATATCTGTCGGAAAGCGCCCGCCGCCATTGCCACGCGGCGTGGCTTGCGGGCGGCGGCACCTGGCTTTCACCGTTTCGGGGAGAAAGGCCATGGGATTGAACCTGCTCATGGAGGACCTCAAGAGACTCTGCGCCAGCCGGCCGCTGGATGAAAAATGGCTGGTGGCGCCCTCCCTGCGCGTGGGCCGGCAATGGCTCGACGCCCTGACCCTCGCGGGTACGGCGGCGTTGAACGTGCGGGTGATGACCATGACGGGTATGGCGCTGGAGCTGGCCGCGCCGGAGATGGAAAGGCGAGGTTTGTCCTTCGCCGGCGGCATGCGGTTGGAGCTGATCGTGGAAGGCCTGCTGGCCGGGACAGAAAAGGGAGCAGGCTATCTTGGGCACCTGGCAGGAAGCCCCGGCCTGGCGAGGGTGGTGTCGGCCTCCTTCAAGGATTTGCGCATGGCGGGAGTGGCCGCCGAGGACCTCTCCCCTTCATGCTTCGAGGTCACGACGAAAGGGGAGGAGCTGGCCTCTCTCTTCGCCGCCTACGAGCAAAAGCTTGCCTCCCTAGCCCTCGCCGATCTACCAGCCGTGTTGCGCATGGCCGCAAGCCGCCTGCGGGAAAGCCCCGATGCCCTTCCTCCCGGATGCCTGGTGGCGCTGCCGGGGGATCTCCTGGAGCGCATGAGGGCCCTGGAACGCGCCCTTTGGGAGGCGATCCCCGAGGAAAGCAGGGTCTTGCTGCAATGCGACCGGCCCCGTTCGGAGCGCGCGGAAGACCCCTGCGACGCCGCCCTCCTGGCCTGGATCTCGAGGCCCGCGGAGGCTCCCGCGCCGCGCGGTGACGGCAGCGTGGATTTCTTCCGCGCGGAAGGTGAGTCCAACGAGGTCCGCGAGGTCTTGAGGCGTTGCGTGGCCTCCGGCATCCCCTTCGACGAGGTGGAGGTGCTCCACACCGATTATTCGACTTACGTGCCGTTGTTCTATGAGCTGTTCGGCGTTGTCGAGAAAGGGGGCGGCGAGTTGCCGGTGACCTTCGCGGAGGGGATTCCGGTGCGTTATTCCAGGCCCGGGCGGGCGCTTGTGGGCTGGGTCTCCTGGGTAAGGGAGGGTTTTCCGCAAACCGTACTGGCGCGCATGATCGAGGACGGCCTGCTTGTCACGGGAGCGAGCGAGGGAGAAGCGCGCTACTCTACCCTGGCGGCCACTCTGCGCGCCCTCCCCATCGGCGGGGGTCGCGAGCGCTATGGGGTGGTCATACGCGGCGAACTCGATCCCGCCTTCGTTGCGTGCGAGGAAAACGAGCGCGTTGAGGAAGACGAGGGCGCCGGGGAGCCTGGCCTGGCCGAGAAAGCTCCTCTGCTGGCCACCCTCGCCGATCTCATCGACGGGCTGCTGGCCGGTATCCCTCATGATCTCAGCATGGAGGCGGACCTGCTCGCGGCGGCCGAGAGCTTTCTCTCGCAGCACGTGCGCTGCGCGAGCGAATTCGACGAATACTCTCGCAGGCTCCTTCTCAAGGGAGTGCGCGAACTCTCCGCCGGGATGCGCGAAATCGAGGTCTCCTCCCTTGGCGTCCTGGGCCGCCTTGCTGAGCTCGCCGACACCTCCCGCGTGGAGGGAAAAGGCCCCCGACCGGGATGCCTGCACGTCGCCCCCCTGCTGGGAGGCGGACACAGCGGCCGTCCCCATGTCTTCATCCTCGGCCTGGACGACAGACGCTTTCCGGGCGCAGGGCTGCAAGACCCCCTGTTGCTGGACTCCGAGCGGGAAGCCATATCTCACGATCTCCCGACGGCGGCGGGCCGCATGGCCATGGCCATGGAGGACCTCGCCGTAGTCATGGCCAGGTTGAGGGCCCGGGTCACCATGGGATACTGCTGTCGCGATTTGAAGGACGATCGCGATATGTTCCCCAGCCAGGCCATCCTCTCGGCCTATCGTATCGTCTCGGGCAACAGGAACGCGGTGCAAGAAGATCTCCTGCGCGCGCTTAAAGAGCCGGTGGGCTTCGCGCCTTCCCGGCCCGAAAAGTGCGTGAGCGAGGCGGAATGGTGGGTGAACAGGCTGTGCGCGGAGCCTTCGCCGGCGAACGCGGAGGAGGCGGTTTTCTCCGCTTACCCCCACCTGGGGCGCGGCAGGGCGGCCCGTCTGGCGCGCGAGGGCGACGAGCTCACGGTATACGACGGTTTCGTCCCCGAGGCGGGTATGGACCACGACCCCTCCCGTCCGGACGGTCCCGTGCTCTCCGCCAGCCGACTGGAAAAGCTTGCCAGTTGCCCGCTTGAATACTTCTTCGCATATGTCCTGGGCGTCAAGCCGCCCGAGGAGTACCAACCCGATCCCTCGCGCTGGCTGGAGGCGGACGAGAAGGGCCGCATCCTGCACGACGTGTTCAGGGATTTCCACCAGCGGCTCAGGGAGGAAGGGCGTATGCCTTACCTGCGGCGCGACTGGGACATGCTGAGCTCGATGCTCGAGCAGCGGCTGGCCCGCTGGGAGCGCCGCAAGCCGCCCCCGAACCCGGAGACGGCGAGGGTCGAGCGCGAGGATCTTCTACGATGCGCCCGGATCTTCCTCATGGAGGAGGAATGGTATTGCTTGGAGAACCGTCCCCTCTATTTCGAGGCGGCGGCGGGCATGGAGAGCGCCGGTGCCGGGAATCCCATAGACTCTCCCGAAGCGGTGCCCATCGAGCTTCCCGGGGGCGGGCACATCCGCGTGCGCGGCCGTATAGACCGGCTGGACGAGACGGGAGAGCCGGGCGGCGGCGTCTTCCGCGCCATCGATTACAAGACCGGCTCCGCGCACGGCTTCGATACCGTTGACCCCTTCAACGGCGGCAGGCGTATCCAGCATTTCCTCTATCTCCGCATGGCGAGCCAACTGCTGGCGCGCGCCCACCCCGGGGCGAGGGTTTCCTCATTCCAGTATTTCTTCCCCTCGACCCGCGAGCACGGCGAGCGCATCGAGTGGAGCGCGGAGGCCTTGCGGGACGGGATCCTGGTGCTTGAGTGCCTGCGCGAGATGTTGGCCGGAGGCTGCTTTCCCTTCACCGACAGCCCGGAGGACGTGAGGTTCAGCGATTACCTGCCCGCCTTCGGGGACGTGGAGCGGACGGCCGCCAGGACCAAGGCCAGGCTGGAGGGTCCCGGCAATCCCGCCCTCGCGCCCTTCCGGAGGTTGAGGGGATACGCATCTGAGGAAGGCGGCTGAGAATAAAATGGCAAGTATTGGCAGAATAGCCTTGAGGCCATGTCAACGGGTTGCCGGTGGAGCAAATCGCACCTGTGGCGCCAGCCCGAAAAAGTCAGGAAGGATCATGGTATTTGAAAAGATGCCGGGAGAGGAGGCGTGGAAAGGAGAGGGGCGGGAAGGCCTACTTCAAACGACATACCGGCCAATGGGCGGATCAAAAGATTTAAGAGATCCATGAAGCGCGGCTTATGAGAAAAAGGGGCTTGCATGTATGGAGAGGGCTCTGAGGAAGGGCGCATGACAGGGAGAAACCCGCGGGCAGCTTGCAAGGCCAGCGCACCGGCAGCTCGTCTTCGCGAAACCTGCCAGCATGCCCTGCCACACCCTTCCAAAAGCGAGGTCGATTGCCGGGATCGCCTTAGCCTTCCTCCCTTCAAGGGAAACCCGGGGGTCAAAGGAGGAGAGGATGGCTGAGGGCGTAAGTCCCGCAACCGGCCCAACCATGCCTCCCGACAGGGAGCAACGCGAGTTGATAGTGCGGGAGCTGGACCGCAACATCCTGGTGGAGGCGGCGGCGGGCACCGGCAAGACCACCAGCATGGCGGGAAGGATGCTCGCGTTGCTGGAGAGCGGCAAGTGCGAGGATATACGCCACATGGCCGCCGTCACCTTCACGCGCAAGGCGGCGGCGGAGCTAAGGTCCCGCTTCCAGGTGGAGCTGGAGCGCAAGGTCAGGGTGACGGAAGGCGACAAAGGGGCGCGCCTGAGATCCGCTCTCGACCGCGTGGAGCAGTGTTTCATAGGCACCATCCATTCCTTC
>JACVJG010000313.1 GCA_015711875.1 Candidatus Solincola jinzensis
GCGCCTGCGGGGCGGCTTGCTGGGGGGCAACGATTGCCGGGAACCGCCGGGGGGGGGGGTAACTGTCCGGCCACCGCCCCCCCCCCCGCGGCGTTAACCGGCGCGCCACGACCCCCTGGGGCCGCGCCACGGCCCTTTCTATCCTCTCCACTTCTACCAGGTCCACCCCTATCCCCAGGATACCCATTTGCTCCTTCACACCAGGTGCTAACGTCAGGGGGCGTCCGCGGGACTTCCCTCCGTCGCGGCCCTTTCCCCCTTCCTCACTCCACGGTAACCGTTTTGGCCAGGTTGCGGGGCTGGTCCACGTTGCAGCCCCGCATCTTGGCGATATGATAGGCGAGCAGTTGCAGGGCCGGCGCCAGCACCACGGGGTTGAACTGCGGCCTGACCTCGGGGACGAAAACGGCCTCGTCGCTGAAGCCTTCGACCTCTCTGTCGCCCTTGGTGGCCATGGCGATCACCGGCGCCTGCCTGGCTCTTACCTCCTCGATGTTGTTGCGCACCTTGTCATAGATCGGGTCGCGGGGGATAAGCACCACCACCGGGAACCCGGGGTGCAGCAGCGCGATGGGGCCGTGCTTCATCTCCCCCGCCGGGTAGCCCTCGGCATGGATATATGATATCTCCTTCAGCTTCAATGCCGCCTCCATGGCCATGGGATAATTGATGTTGCGCCCCAGGAATAGGAAATCCTCGCAGCGGCAGTACTTGTCCGCGCAGGCCTCAATGGCTTCCGTGTCCTCGAGCACCTCCTCTATCCGGCCCGTGAGGCTCTCCAGGTAGGAGACGACCTCCCGCACGAAGCCCTCCTCCAAAAGCCCTCTTTCCTGCCCCAGGTAGAGGCCGAGGAGATATACCGCCGCCATCTGCGCCATGAAGGTCTTGGTGGCCGCCACCCCTATCTCCAGCCCGGCATGGGTGTAGAGCACCCCGTCTGACTCCCGTGCCATCATGCTCCCCACCACGTTGACGATGGACAGGGAGGGTGCTCCACAGCGCGCCGCCCAGCGCACCGCTCCCATGGTGTCCAGGGTCTCCCCGGACTGGCTGACCGCCACCACCAGGCACGAGGGGTCCAGCCGAGGCTCGCGGTAATAGAACTCCGAGGCTATGTCCACCTCCACCGGGATGTCCATCCAGGCCTCGAATACGTAACGGCCTAGAAGAGAGGCATGGTAGGAGGTACCACATGAAACGAAGATGATGCGCCGGATGGAACTGAAATCGATGCCATGGCCCTCCAGCTCCTCTATGCGCAGCCTGCCCGACCTGTCCATGCGCCCCCGCAGGGTGTCCCTCCAGGCCTGGGGCTGCTCGTATATCTCCTTGAGCATGAAATCCGCGTAGCCGCCTTTTTCCACCGCCGCGACGTCATAGGGGATCTCGAAGGGCTGGCGCTCCAGCGGCCTGCCCTCGCCATCGAGGATCTTCCAGGAATCTCTGGTAATCCTTGCCAACTCTCCGTCCTCCAGGGCGAGGGCGCGCTGGGTACAATCGAGCAGCGCGGGAGTGGCGGAGGCCAGGAGGTTCTCCCCCTCGCCCAGTCCCAGCACCAGTGGGCTGTCCTTGCGCGCCCCCACCAGAACCCCGGGCTCGCGCGAGGACATGACCACCAGCGCGTAGGCGCCTTCCAGTCTTCGCACAGCCCTCCTCACCGCCTCCAGCAGATCCCCCTCGTAGTCCTCCTCCACCAGGTGCGCCACCACCTCCGAGTCGGTCTGGGAACGGAAGCGATGTCCCCGGGCGGTCAGTTCCTCCCGCAGTTCCTGGAAGTTCTCGATGATGCCGTTGTGCACCACCGCGATCTCCTCACCGCAGTCGAGGTGGGGATGGGCGTTCTCGGTGGTGGGATGGCCATGGGTGGCCCAGCGGGTGTGGGCTATGCCCATGGCGGCCTCCCTGGGCAGCGCGCCCAGATGCGGCTCCAGGCTGTCCAGGTTTCCCCTGCGCTTGAGAAGCGCGATCCTCTCCCCGTCGAGCACGGCGATACCCGCGGAGTCGTAGCCGCGGTACTCGAGCCGGCGCAAAGCGCGGAAGAGGGTCTCGTTGACGGGTCGGAAACCCACATAACCGATAATGCCGCACATCTCAGCCCAGCTCCCGCTCGATCAGTGCCGCCAGCTCCCTGGCGGCAAGCTCCGCCAGCCCCGCGTCAAGGGCTTCCACCATCACCCTCACCAGGGGCTCCGTGCCCGACGGCCGCAGGAGCACGCGGCCCCTGTCCGAGAGGCGCTCCTCCCATTCGCGCCTCGCTCTCGAGACCTCCGGTGAGCGCTCAAGCGCGGACCTGTCCCGCACTTTCACGTTCACGAGCACCTGGGGTACGCGTTCCACCATACTCCCGAGGGAAGAGAGGCTCTCGCCGCTTTCCGCCAGCACCTCCATCAAGCGCAGCGCGGTGACCAAACCGTCGCCGGTGGTGGTATGGTCGGCGAATATGATGTGTCCAGATTGCTCACCACCCAGGTTCAACCCCAGCTCCAGCATCCTCTCGAGCACGAAACGGTCGCCCACCGCGGCCACATGCACCTCTATGCCCTCTCTGTGCATGGCGCGGTGGAAGCCCAGGTTGGACATCACCGTGGCCACCAGGGCGTTCTTTTTCAGCTTACCTCCGGCTTTCATATGCACGGCGCACGCCGCCATGATGGCATCGCCATCCACCAGGCCTCCCGTCTCATCCACCGCCAGCAGGCGGTCGGCGTCGCCATCAAAAGCCAGGCCGAAGCTCGCTTTTTCCTCCACCACCGCCCGTTGCAAGCCTTCCGGCTGAGTGGAGCCACAGCGCAGGTTGATGTTCAAGCCATCCGGATCCACCCCCAGGGCCACTACCTCCGCTCCCAGCTCCCGCAACACCTGAGGAGCCAGACGGTAAACGGCCCCGTTGGCGCAGTCCACCACCACCTTCATCCCCGAGAGGTCGGGCCTGGCGACGGAAAAAAGGTGCTCCAGGTAGAGTTCCTCCGCGTCCTCGCTATGGCAGACGCATCCCACACGGTCACCGTCAGGACGGCCTTCCTCGATCTCGCCCCGCACCATGGACTCGATGATGAGCTCCATTTCGTCGGGCAGCTTGTATCCGCTTTGGTGGAAGAACTTTATGCCGTTGTCGCGCGCTGGGTTGTGGGAAGCGGAGATCACCACCCCGGCGTCAGCGCCCTTCCTGCGCGTGAGGTAAGCCACCGCTGGCGTGGGGATGACTCCCAGGCATTCCGCCCGGCCCCCGCTTGAGCATATGCCCGCCGCCAGGGCGGACTCCAGCATGGTCCCGGAAATGCGCGTGTCCCTCCCGATGACCAGAAGAGGGCGAGGGTTCCCGCCCGCCAAAGCCCTCACCGCTGCGCACCCCAGGCGCATGGCGAGCTCCGGTGTGAGCTCCAGGTTCGCTATACCCCTTATGCCGTCGGTGCCGAAAAGTCGCGGCCCGTTTATGGTGTCCCGCATGGCACTCTCCCGTTTTTCCATATCAGGACTATAGCACCCGCTCTTTTCACCCTTCAAGAAAAGCCGCCCTTCATGGAGGGCACCCGCCGTACGGCTTATCGCTTGACCTTCCAGGCAGGATCCCACTCCCACCTGTTCTTATCCGCGGGCGCCCCCTCCATCCGCCTTATCGTCGTATGCTTTCGAGTCTTTTCACGACAGGACAACCCGTCGCTGCCTTCCTATCTTTAAATGCCTCCACCCCATGACGGAGATAAGACGCGGAATAACCCCTTATACTCAAAAGACCTGAGTTGAAAACGGTTGGGAAGTCAGCGCTTGGAGAACTGCGGGCGCTTGCGGGCCTTCTTCAAGCCGTACTTCTTTCGCTCCTTCATACGCGGGTCGCGCCTCAGAAGCCCCGCCTTCTTGAGATCGGTGCGAAGGGTCTCGTCGCAGTCCACCAGGGCGCGTGCTATACCATGGCTGAGAGCTCCCGCCTGCCCCGAGATGCCGCCACCCTTTATGGTGGCCTTGATATTGTAGCGCCCGGTGCTCGCTGAGACCTCAAGGGGCTGCATGATCTGGTAGCGAAGAGTTGGGCGCGGAAAATACTCCTCCAGGGTCTTGCCGTTGATGGAGAACTCCCCCTCCCCGGGGTACAGCCACACCCTGGCCACCGCCTCTTTGCGCCTTCCCGTTCCGTAACCCAGATGCTGAGGCAAGTCGTTCACCCGCCCTTTCACTGGCTTTTCGCGGCCAGCTCTATTCTTTCGGGCTTCTGAGCCTGGTGTGGATGGTCAGGGCCAGCGTAAACGTGCAGTTTCTTGAGCATGGACCTTCCGAGGCGGTTCTTGGGAAGCATGCCCCAGACCGCGTATCGGATGATGCGTTCGGGGCTCTTGTCCCGCAGCTCGCGAGCGGTGGCTTCCTTGAGGTGCCCCGGGTCGCCGGTATGGCGGTAATAACGCTTG
>JACVJG010000314.1 GCA_015711875.1 Candidatus Solincola jinzensis
TACTGAGAATTAGGGAGAAGCGCGACCACAGAGGAAGGAGTGAGGGAAGGCGCGGTCGGGGGATGCCCGCATGCCGGGTGGGGAAAAGCGTGCGGGCATGGACTATGTCCCCATGATTAACCCATACTGAGAATTAGGGAGAAGCGCGACCTTAAAGGAAGGCATGAGGGAAGGTGTGGCCAGGGAAGATCCTGCATGCCCGGTGGGAATGCCGCCGGCCGGGACGTTCTTCTGACCGTGGACAGCGCGCAGGGCGGGACGGTCTATGTGGGGAGGTGATGAGGGCATGACGGGAAAAGAGCGCATGCTAACGGCCTTTGAGCGCCGCGAGCCCGATCGTGTGCCGGTGTGGGAGATGGCCTTCAATGAGGAGTCCATCATCAAGCTGGGGGGATTTTTCACCGACGACCTGCCGCCGATGAAGTTCGCCCAGCAGATGACCATGGAGGAGAAGGTCAAGCTGCTCAACACCCTCTTCACCGTGGTGCGGGAGCTGGAGCTGGACGGCATCACCTCCATCGGGCTGCTGGGCACCGAGCCGGTGGACGAGGAACACGTGAAGGACGGGTGGGGGAGGATACTAAGGGTGAGCGAGGAGGGGGAGGCCACCGCGGTGGGAGGACCTATCTCCGATCCCTCCGACCTCAAGGGTCTTGAGGTATACCACCCTCAACCCACCGATTTCCTCATGCTCATGGCCGCGGTGGGCAGCCTCGGGGACGGCGTGGCGCAGGTGTTGGTGCAGCCAGGGCCCTTCCGTGAGAGCTGGAGCTTGCTCGGCAGCATGGAAAAACTCCTCTATCACTATGTGAAGAACCCCGCTTTCGTGAAGGACCTGGCGCAGGTGGCGACGGACTACATCATCGAGGTGGTGGACATGGCGGCGGACAACGGCGCCGATATCATCGCCCTTGACGGCGACCTCGCCTTCAACCAGACCACCCTCATGTCGCCGGCGCAGTACGAGGAGTATGTTTTCCCCTACCACCAGCAGATCACCGAGCACGCCCACCGCCGGGGCCTGCTCATCATCAAGCATTCCGACGGCAACATGTGGCCGATCATGGAGGGCATCGTGGAAGCCGGCTTCGACGGCTTCCACCCCGTGCAACCCCAGTGCATGGACATCGGCGAGGTGAAGAGGAAGTACGGGGACCGCCTGTGCATCCTCGGCAACATCGACTGCACCTACCTCCTGCCCTTCGGAAGCGAGGAGGAGGTCGAGGAGGCGGTGAGGGAGACGATACGGGTTGCAGCCCCCGGGGGAGGGTACGTCATCAGCTCCTCCAACTCTATCCATCCCGGCTGCAGGCCGGAGAACTATATCGCCATGGTGAGGGCGGCGCGCAGATACGGCGCCTACCCCATAGACGTGGATGGGTAGGATGGCGCGGGTAAGGTCGTGAAGGTGGACGGAGGGACGGGAAGCCGTGACGGGCGCTCGCGCACTGAAAAACCGGGAGGCGTGGAGATGGAGGAGATACTGCGGAAGATAGCCGTCGCGATCATGGAGGGAGAGGAAGAGGCGGCGCGGAGCCTGGTGGAGGAGGCGCTGGAAGGTGGCATCGATCCGAGGAAGATCCTGGAAGAGGCCATGATGCCGGCCATGGAGGACATCGGGGAGCGCTTCTCCCGCGGCGAGGCCTTCATCCCGGAGCTCATCGTGGCCGCCGAGGCCATGCAGCGCGGCATGGAGGCGCTCAAGCCCCGTCTGGCGGGAGAGGAGCGCGCAGCGGGGCTGGTGGTGCTGGGCACGGTGCACGGCGACATCCACTCCATCGGCAAGAACCTGGTGCGCATGTGCCTGGAGGGCGCCGGCTTCGAGGTCATCGACATCGGAGAGGACATCAAGACCGAGAGGTTCGTGGAGGCCTACCGCGAGCACCGCCCCGATATCCTGGGGCTCTCGGCCCTGCTGAGCTCGACCATGCAGCGCATCCCCGAGGTCATCGAGGCGGTGCGTTCAGAGGACTCCGGCGCCCTGATCATGGTGGGGGGAGCGCCGGTGACGCAGGAGTTCGCCGACCAGGCGGGGGCGGACGGGTACGCCCCCAACGCCTTCGAGGCCGCCCGCAAGGCCAGGGAACTTCTTTCCCGGTAGCGCGGGGCCTGCTACTGGTGATGTCGTCAAGGGCGCGATAATCGGAGCATGGAAAGGATCGGTGGGCACCAGGATGGTGACCCAAATAGGGTGAAAGGAGACCCGGGAGCGCGCGGCAGTGAAAGCCCTGAACCCGGCGGGATAAAGGGTCGGGATGCCTCCATCCGCTGGACATGTCACCAAAGCAGGTTGATGATCCCGAAGGCGATGAAGATGCCGCCGGAGATGCGGCGCATCCAGGATCGTGAGACAAAACGTCCGATCCTCGCTCCCACCACTGCCCCTATGAACGAAGTGGCCCACAGGGCGAGGGTCCCTCCCGTGAAGACCAGCGCCGGGTAGGAGTACTTTGCGGTAAGGGCGAGAAGCGACAACTGGGTCTTGTCGCCCAGCTCCATCAGGCTGACCATAAGGAAGGAGGCGAGGAAAGGGCCGCGGCTTTCCCCGGGGCTCGCTGCCGCCTCAAAGCCCTCCTCGCATTCTCCGCTCTCGCCCTCTTGTATCTTCCCTGCGGCACCGCGTTTCTCCCCCTCCCTCCCCGGGAGGAACATGAACAACCCGAAGAGGATGAAAAGGGCGGAGACTGCGTATTTTACGACGTTTTCGGGAACCAGCTCGTAGAGCACCACGCCCACCGTAACCGCCAGGGCGTTGAGGAGGGCGAAGGCTGACGCCGCCCCGAGGAAGACCTGCTTAAAACCGCATCTGGCGCTCAAGGTGAGGATGACCAGTTGGGTCTTGTCGCCCAACTCGGCCATGAATACGAGGCCGAAGGAGGCCAGAAGGGCTTTCCACCACATGGAACAAGGTTATCATCAAAAAGGGGCCGAGTCTTGTTTGCATCATTAACGCACGCTTCGACGAGCTGATGGGTGCATGCGCCTCTCACTCTCATCAGCAACCCGGTATCGCCCCCGCCCTCTGGAGATGAGCCAGTTTTGTCCGGTGCTGGGTAAGAAGCAGACGCCGCGGGTCGCGGGACAAAGGCCTGAGATCAGGAAACCGGTCTCCTTGTATGCGTCAGGCGCTCTCCTCAAGGAAGGAGGCGATGCGCCGGGCGTATTCCCCTCCCGCCGTCAGGGAGACGTCGTTGTGGCCGGCTCCCCGCACCAGGTACAGCTCTTTGGGCTCGGGCGCCGCCTCGAAGAGCTCCATGCCCTCCTCCACGGGGATTAGCTCGTCGCGGTCGCCGTGGATCACCATCACCGGGCAGCGCGCCCGCCCTATCTTGGAGATGGAATCGTAGGTCTCGCCCAGAGGGATCCCTTTGGGAAGAAATGGGAACAACTTCCTGGCCACGCTTTTAAGCGAGGTGAAGGTGGATTCCAGCACCAGGGCCTTGAGTTGGCGGCCCTGTGCGATCTCGCAGGCCACTGCTCCCCCCAGGGATTTGCCGAAAACCACCGTGTCCCCCTCCTCGATCCCACGCTCCCGCAGCCATTCCAGGGCGGCCTTTCCGTCCAGGTAGAGCCCGTTCTCGTGGGGCTCGCCACCGCTCTTGCCGTAGCCGTGGTAGTCGATGAGCAGCATACGGTACCCCAGGGGCTGCAACTCCTCGCGCACCAGCGACCAGCTGTAGACCTCCTGGGCGTTGCCGTGCAGGAAGAGGATGGCAGGCGCCCCCTCTGGCTCGCGCCACCACAGCCCGTGGATGCGCACGCCGTCGCCGCATCGCATCCAGACCTCCTCCGCGTTTCCGGCCCAGGCCGGCGGGGGCAGGTCGGGCGGCAGCCGGTCGGGATAATAGAGGAACCTCCGCGCCATGTTGTCCAGGGCTTTCATCTTCATCACCCCTGACCATTCTAGCGGAGACGGCTCCATGGAGGCGAGGGACGGTTTTACATCCGTACCTTGCGCCCTGCCGTGGCTCAAATGCAGCGAGGCGGAGGCTGAACACGCGCTCCTCTGGTGGGATCTCTCACGCTCAGGCGCGCCCCGGAGGTGAAAGCGAAAAGAATCGCCCCCTATACCCTGTTCACCCTCGCTTGGGCGAAGGTCAATCACCTGCGGGAGGTAGGGTGAAAACGAATAGCATCAGCCCTCATACCCCGTTCACCCTCCTATGACCTGGTTATGGATATCGGAAACAGCATCTCCCCATCGCTTTTTTCAAGCGCTCCCCGCTCGCTGGCGAAGATCTCAAGCCTGTGGTTCCCGCCATCCCTATCAAGGTCATCATGTGCCCCAGGTGTTAGAATGCTGTGGAGGGATCGGCTTGCGCTGGAGGTGGTGCTGCCCATGCCGGCAAGGATGATAAAAAAGAGGAAGAGCTGGCGGAAGGGCAGCGACTGC
>JACVJG010000315.1 GCA_015711875.1 Candidatus Solincola jinzensis
GTCCCCCTCGAGCCCCGTGGAATCAACCGGGGTTCTCAGGGGCCGCAGGCGCGAGTCGACCTCCCTGGCGCGAGCGCGCTTTTTCAGGGTGGCCAGCATCTCGTCCGAGAGGTCCACGCAGATGACCCTGCCGGAGACGAGCCGCGCCGCGATGGGGAGGCTGAGGTAGCCGGAACCGCAGCCGGCGTCCAGGACCACCGCGTCCTCACGCAGCGATGGGAGAATACGCCTGAGGAGATTCTGGCTGCTGCAACCCAGCAGGGCTTCCTCAAACCTGCGCACCGGGCTGACCATCAGCATGGCTCCCAGCCTGCCGCGCCGGCCCGTCCATTCCGTGGTCCTGTCCTGTCCTGTCATCTTGCCCCCTAGTCCTGAAGGTGAGCTTTAATAATAGGGATTTACGCGTTCCTGGGCAAGTCGCAAGCAGCGCCGTCTTCCATTGATAGGCCGTTTCGTAACGGAGCAACGCAAACGGGAATGCCCTGCTTGGCGTAAGAAAAAGGGATGTGGTCGGCCTGCTTTCTCCTATGTTACGCGCGGCCTTTGACGGTGAAGAGGCATGGAGGCGCATGCCGGCGGGAAGCGCTTGCCATGCATGGCCACCTTGCCCCAAGCGGGCTGTAGGGAGATACGGAGTGGAGGGGCGATAGCTTATCATGTGGGATCGAACCCTCCATGAGGATGGAGGCGGCGGGAGCCCGGCATAAAGCAGGGCGAGCGATTTGATGGTATCCTGAAGACAGCCCGCGTCTCGCGTTCGTAAGCCGCTCGCGAAGGGAGGAGAGATGGATGCCTCCAGGTGGGAGGAGGTGGCCGGGGACTACGACCGCATCTTTCGCAACGACAGGCCGTACTGGCAGGTACTGGAAATGCTGGCGGGCAGCGCGGCGCTTGCGGAAGGTGAGGTCGCGCTGGATATCGGCTGCGGCACCGGCAACGTCACCTGCCTGCTGCGCGAGAGGTTCCCCGGCGCGAGGGTGTGCGGGGTGGACCCGGCGGGCAACATGGTGCGCCTGGTGAGCGACCGTTTCCGCGACGATCCCATGGTGGAGATAAGGGAGGGCGAGGGCACGAGCATCCCCTATCCCGACGGCCATTTCGACTGCGTGGTATCCAACCTGGCCCTCCACCACGTGCTGCCCGGGGAGAGACCCCTCTGCGCGTCCGAGCTGGCGCGGGTGCTCAAGCCGGGTGGCCGCCTGGTTTACTCCGACCTCTTCTGGGACGTCAGGGAAGAGCGAGACCATCCGGAGCGCATGCGGGAGGTCATCGAGGAATTGACGGCCTACGCCCTGCACTGCCTTGAGACAGGGGCGCCGGAGATGACGGTGTTCCTGTGCCAGCAGCTACCGCTGCACCTCGAGGAGATAAACGAATACGTGGCCAGCGTGCACGACTGGCTCGACCCACTCGAGGAAGCGGGCTTTGGCGACTTTGAGGTCTTGCTTCCTCCGGAGCCGCGCTTCTCGTTCAAGATCATCACGGCTAAAAAGACTGCTTCATAGCGCGCCCTTGTCAATTCTCGTCGGAGGACTCGATGAGGTGCTCATAGGGGCGGAAAGACAAGCTGACGGTGGCCTGATATCGCGCGGTTGCCCGGTATCCTCCTTATTCGGTCATTATCCTCAGATGTTTTTTAGAGTTATCGCTAGCAACATCAGGCGGTCAGGGGTCATTACCGCGCGGTTGTTGTTCCCGCAGCTCCACTTGTTTGCGTCATCTTGAGCGGCGGCCATCTCTCTCGGAGTCATCGCTTGCGACAAGACCGGGTTATAATAACCCTGTCCCTGCTCGTCCCGGGAGTCTCGAAAGGGGGATCCGGCATGGATGGGATGGTCAACAAGGCGGTAGCGGCCTTCGCGCGCGTGCGCATCCTCACCTACCTCAACTGCGCGCAGGCCACCTTCAGCACCCTGGCGGGTTACCTGGGCGTGAGCGAGAGGACGGCAGTGACGGCGGGGTGCCCCCTGGAGGGGGGAGGCGCCAGCGAGGGCTCCACCTGCGGCGTGGTCTCGGGCGGCTGCATGGCCATCGCCCTGGCCCACCTCGCGGATATCCTGGGGGGAGAGGCCGGCAAGGGCGAGGCCCTCTACGATCGCCTGCGGGAGTACACGACCTGGTTCGAGGAGAGCTTCGGGAGCACCCTCTGCAGGGAGCGCAGCGGCGTGAACGTCAACGAGTTCATGAGCTTTATGGACTACCTCTTAACCGGCAAGGTGGTGACGCGGTGCGTGAACCATATCGGCAAGGCGGTCACCCGTCTCATCGAGCTCATGAACCGACCCCTGGAGGGAGGTGGCGAGGTGAGCGAGCTCGACCGCAGGCTGGCGTCGAGGGGCGGCTACTGTGCCTCCGAGGTGATGAAAGGCATCCGCGAGGAAACGGGGCACGGCAGCCTCTACCTGGAGCAGCTGTCCACCGCCCTTGACGGCGGGGTGGGTCTATCCGGCGGCCTTTGCGGCGCCCTTGCCGGCGCCCTTATGTCCATGGGGCTTTTGTGGGGCATCGACCCCAAGAGGGAGGGCGTGATAGGCACCCTGGCGCCTTTCCTGAGGGGCCATGTCAACCTGTACACGGGTCGCAGCGAGCCAGAGCTGTGGGCGGTGGCCAATCCCTTCATGCGTGAGTTCAGGAAGGAGTTCGGCTCCCTGGAATGCCGCGAGATAACGGGGCGGCGCTTTGGAAGCGGCGCCGAGCTGGCCGGGCACATGGCGGCGTCGGAGCTTTGCGCGGAGATCAAGAACTGGTGCCGCTCCCGTGCTTTGGAGCTCATAGACACCAACAGGGTCTTCGCTGCTTGACCCTTGAGCGCTTGTCATGCGCATAAAAACGCCTCGGGCGGTTATGTGGCAAAGCGATGCTCAAAAGGGCCCTGGGGAAAAGCCAGTCAAAGGGGGCCTTTTGCCTTCGGCTGTGGGCGGTATGGGGAGCGTAACAACCGCGGCATGGAACGCGTGTGCTAGAGGTACGGAAAACAGCGCGAGAGCAAGCGGGAGGGCCGAAAAACAGCCGGGGATGAAGATGATCGAATAAATGTTCATGAGATCTTCCTATAGGGTGAAATATGGAAAAGGAAAAGGAGAGAGCGAACAGGAAAGATCTCATGCGCCTGGTCGAGAGGTACCAGGCCGTGCTGGACGAGATCAAGCGCATGAAGCTGCGGGCGGCGTCGCTCGGCGGTTCCGCCGCGGCTTTGAGGGTGAGGGATGAGCTGGCAGGAAAGTCAGCCGAGCTTGAGGAGATAGAGCGCGAGATCGGCAGCTTGCGCTCGCGTATCCTGGAGAAAGAGGCGGAGATGTCGGAGCTGCGGCAAAAGGGACGTAAAAAACAAGGAGGGTGAACTTGAAGAGCAGGATTCCCGGAATTCTCGGCATAGAATACCCCATCCTTCAGGGTGGGATGATCTGGGTGTCGGACGCGGGGCTGGCGGCGGCGGTCTCCGAGGCGGGAGGCCTCGGCGTCATCGGCGCAGGGGGCATGCCTCCCGAGACGGTGGAGGAGGAGATAAACAAAGCGAGAAAACTGACCTCCAAACCCTTCGGCGTAAACATCCCCATTCTCAGCCCCTTTGGCGAGGGGGTCTTCGAGACGGCGGCCCGCCTGAGCGTGCCCGTGCTCACCACCTCGGCGGGAAACCCCATGACCTTCACCTCGCGCGCCAAGGAGGCGGGGATGAAGGTGGTGCATGTGGTGTCCAATGTGCGCATGGCGCTCAAGGCGCAGGAAGCGGGGGTGGACATCATAGTGGCTGAGGGTTATGAGGCCGGAGGGCATAACGGCTTTGACGAGCTGACCACCATGGCCCTGGTTCCCCAGGTGGTGGACGCTGTGGAGGTCCCGGTGGTGGCGGCGGGCGGCATAGCCGACGCGCGCGGCATGGTGGCCGCCTTCGCCCTGGGCGCGGAAGGGGTGCAGCTGGGCACGCGCTTCCTGGCCTCTACCGAGAGCCCCGCTCATCCCCGCTACAAAGAGCTCATCCTCTCGGCGGGGGACTGCTCCACGGTGATCACGGGGCGGGCCTTCGGCCCGGTGCGCGTTCTGCGCAACAAGCTGGCCGAGATGATCCTGCAGGCCGAGCGGGAGGGCATGCCGCCCGAGAAGGTGCAGGAGATGATCGGCTCCGGCCGCTCCGTGAAAGCCTGCCTGGAGGGGGACCTCGACGAGGGCTCCTTCATGAGTGGCCAGGTGGCGGGCATGATTCGGGAATTGAAGAGCGCCCGCGAGATCGTCGAGGAGCTGGTCTCCGGGTATCAGCGCATAGTGGCCGGCCTGTGAAAGGAACAAAGGACGAAAAAAGGGGGTCGGGGTTTTCCTTGGTTCACTCTACCTGGTTCAGAGGGCTATGATCCGCGCAGGGATAAAGGATTCTCAGGCTTTTGAGGATGATG
>JACVJG010000316.1 GCA_015711875.1 Candidatus Solincola jinzensis
GGGAGCTTGACCACCTTGTGACCTCGCTTTCCTCCCGCATGGGTTACGACGTCTCGCGCCTGGTGATGGAGGGTAAGCGCAAGGACTCGGTGCATTACGCGCGAGGCTTGTTACAAAAGATCGAGACGTCCGGCTCCCCGGTACCCGAGGCGGGGGATTTCATGCGCATGATGGGCGCCAACTATGCCGTGCCCGGGTTCGGGAGGGTGACTATCCTGGAGATCCGCGAAGACGGCAGCGTGGTTCTGGACATGGAGGGCGTGTACAACCTGCCCATGGCCCTCGGGCAGGCGGCGGGGGTATTCGAGGCGGTAATGGGGATCAGGGGTGACGTTGACTTTGAGGGAGGCGAGGAGCTGTGCAGGGTCATTATCCTGCCCCGGGAAGGCGACAAGGAGCTGGAGCAGCGCATCGAGTCGGAGGTCGAGCAGGCCCCGTCGCTCTCGGAGGAGGGGGACGCCGCCTTCCAGCCATGCCCGCGCTGCTCCGCCCCCATGGAGCTTTCGGCCGCGCTGGACTGGAAAGTGGAGCGATCCCTTATCGCCGAGAGGCGATCCGGCAGGAGGTTCGTCTTCGACAACACGCGCGGCCTCACGGCGGTGATGAAGGTGCTGGTGGACGAGCTGGGCGAGGATATAGAGCGCATGTTGGCGGAGATCGCGCGGGATTACGCCCGCGGGTATTATGGTAGCCTCGATAAAAGCGTTTCCTTCCAGGAGGAAGCGGCCAGGATGGCCTTGTTCGGATGGGGGCTTCCCGCCGGCATGGAACAGACGGGGGAAGGATACTCGCTCCGCTTGATAAATCCCTTCTACGGCCCGCTGATGGCCGGAAGGATCTGGGGCATGGTGGAGATCTTTAGCGGGAAAGAGCTCGAGCTGGGGGATTACGACTGGGGCGAGACGGCCGTGGCCGGCGTCACCCTCACGAGGGTTTGAAGCGCGCCACCCCCCGGCCTCTTCTCGCTGGAAAAGCGCGGGCGGCTTCGGGCATTGCCCTCACGACAGCTTGAAGTGCGCCACCATCTCCTGCAGTTTTTCCGCGATGCGGGACAGCTGCTCCGCGGTACCGGTCAGCTCGGTGGTGGCGGCGGTCTGCTCCTCGGAAGAGGCCCCGATCTCCTCGTAGGCTCCCGCCGTCGTCTCCACCTGCTCCTTCATTGCGCGCAGGGAAGCGGCCAGCCTCTCGCTTTCGGCCAGCTCTCGCGAGGACGCCTCCGCGATGGCGCTGGCCATGCGCGCCATCTCGGCCACGATGTCCGAGATGGCGGCCAGGGACTGGTCGGTGCGCTCCACCGTCTCCATGCCCACGTACATGCCCATGGTGCCTTTTTCCATCAACCCCTTGGCCCTCTCGACGTCGCCCTGGATCGCCCTCACAAGGTCGTGGATACGGTGGGCCGACCCCGCCGCCTCCTGGGCCAGCTTCTTCACCTCGTCCGCGACCACCGCGAAACCCTTGCCGTGCTCCGGGACCCTGGCCGCCTCGATGGCGGCGTTGAGGGCGAGAAGGTTGGTCTGGTCGGCGATGCGGGTGATGATGTCCACGATGGTGCCGATCTTGCGCGAGCTCTCGCCCAGGGAGAGCACCGCATCCATGGACTCGTCCAGTATGGCCTTGAAATCGGCGATCTTCTCCACCGCGTCGCGCGCGTGCTCTCTCCCCTCTCGCACCGCCGCCTCGGCGTCGCGGCTGATCTCGAAGCTCCGGCTGGCCTCGGTGTGGGACATGGAGATGGTATCGGCCACGCTCCGCATTATCTCCTCCACGTTCCTTATCTGGTCCACCTCGTGCTCTATTTGCCCGGAGAGGTCTTGCACCAGGGCGTTAAGCTCCTCGATGGCCGCCATGATCTGCTCGGAGACGGCCACGATGCTCACCGCGCCCTCGCTCACCTCCCCGGAGGCCTCGCGAAGTTCCCTGCTGATATCCCGCAGCGAGCCGAGCATCTCCCCGTAGGAGCTGGAGAGCTCTCCCATGTCGTCCAGGGAATCCACCGGCACCTCTACCGCCAGGTTGCCGGTGCCTACCACGCGGCAGGTCCGCACCAGCCTGCGGATAGGGTCGGCGAGGTTGCGGGTCATGAGCAGGGTAAGGAAAGCGGCCACGCCTGCTCCCAGGAGCAGCAGCAACAGCATGGTGGGGGTTAGCCTGCCCAGGGCGCGGAATGAGGTGTCGATGGCCGATACCCTGACCAGGTACCCACCACCACCTCCTCCCATGGGGGCGGCGGTGACCAGGTATTCCCGCCGTCCCGCCTGCTCGATCCGGCTCACGGTTCCCGGTTCCGCGTCGGACGGCGGCGCGGCCAGCTCCTCCCAGGCGTCGTCGCCCGTTTCCCCGCGCGATATCTCCATGAGGACCTCTCCGCCCTCGTCGTAGAGTACCAGCGACTCGCGATCGCTGAGCGCGAGGCTTGTCATGACCTCCTCCCCGCGGGCGCGCAGGGACCCTTCCTCGCGCAGGTCCGCGAGTCGCTCCGCGAGCAGGAGCACGTTGTCCCTTCCCCGCAGCAACAGATCCTCCTTGAGCATGTCACTGGAGATATAGGAGGAGGCGATCCAGGTGATCCCCAGCGCCAGAAGGAGGATGGTCATGGAAAATATCGCCAGGCGCCGCCCGATGCCCGCCGCCGCGTAAAAGCCGAATCCGCGGCAGTCGGAGAGGAAGGCCTGCAGCACGGGGCGCATCTCGCGGTGGGATATGAAGAGGGTGACGAAGAAATCCGTGAGGGCGAGAAAGGCGCCGAGGGAGATATAGGCCACGGAGGTATAGGGCGTGAAGTCGGCATAGTGCCCGAAGAGCAGCACGCTGATGCTTATGCTCAGGAAGATGCCCGCGGCGACCATGAAGCCGTGCTCGTAGCTGGAGGCGTAAACCCCCTTCTGCAGGCGCGTGGCCAGGGCGCGGTCAGAGGGGTCGTCAGGGTCCCTGTCCCGTTCGTACCATATCGCCAGGCGCGCCATGAGGCGGCGCTGCCGCGACAGGTAGGTCACGGCGAAGGCGATGATGAGGGGAACCACCACCGCCATCAGGGCCAGCAGGAACACCAGGTACTGGCGGGCGGTGAAACGGAAGATGGTCAGGGAAAAGAGGGCCAGAACCAGGACGGGGATGGTGATGGCCGACAGGAAAGCCCTCATCAACAGTTTCCTGGAAGCTTCTGCTAATAGCCGCCGGATCTCCAGCGCCCTGTGTTCCATATTTCACCCGCACGCTCCGCTGCGATCTTCGATGTGATATTTAATCGACCCAGCGTACACGTGCCTTAAGGCGCAAGGGCCTTACATGATGAGCGTAAAGGGGTGAAGGCATGGACGCTCGTCTCACGCGGTGGCGTGATATAATCTCCCCAGCGAGGTGGGGATGATGGCGAAACCAGCAACGGCCGTTCAGCGCAGCGAGCGCTTCCGCCTTATCAAAGAGGAGCTGCTTTCCACTCCCGTGTATCTGTGCCCGGAAAGGGCGTTGCTGGTCACGGAGTTCCACAGGCGTCACGACGACCCCTCGGACCACGTGATGGTGAGGAAGGCCAAAGCGCTCCGCTACATACTCCAGAACAAGTCCGTGCGTATATACCCGCACGAGTTGATCGTGGGGAACGTGGGCTCGCGGCGCATATCCGCTTTGATGCAGCCGGAACTGGCGGGGGTGTTCATGAGCGAGGACCTGCTGTGGGTCGACCGCCGCCGGACCACGCCCTTGCGCATCCCCTGGGGGGACAGGGCGCGCCTTCTGACGAAGGTGATCCCCTACTGGCTGACCCGCAACATGAACTTCCGCGCTTTCAAGGACCGGCGGCATCTCCTGCGTTACGTCAGGGAGCAGCTCAAGCCGGTCTATTACCTCATCAACGAGGCGGGCGGTATAGGGCACTTCCTCCCCAACTACGATAAGATGATCCGCATGGGGGTTCGGGGTTTCCTGGAAGAGATGCAGGGAAAAGAGGGCCCCCTTTACGAGGCGGCGCGCATAGCCTGCGAGGGCCTGGTGGCCTTCGCGGAGCGCCTGGCCGCGGAGGCGGAGAGGATGGCGGGGCTGGAAGGAGACGCGGGCCGCGCGGCGGAGCTGCGGGAGATCGCCCGCATCTGCCGCAAGGTGCCCTCGGGCCCGGCGGAGACTTTCCACGAGGCGCTGCAATCCATGTGGCTCACCCACCTGGCCGTGAACCTGGAAAGCCTCAACTCCGCGGTGTCCTTCGGCCGCGTGGACCAGTTCCTCTATCCCTATTACAGGAAGGACCTGGAAGAGGAGTGCCTTACCAGGGAGGAAGCGAAGGATCTCCTCCTATCCTTCACCGCCAAGGCGGTGGAGCACGTCTTCCTCCTCTCGGAGAGGATAAGCCAGTACCACGGGGGATACCTGGTGGTGCAGGCGGCC
>JACVJG010000317.1 GCA_015711875.1 Candidatus Solincola jinzensis
GGCGGAGAGGGCGGATGCTGTAACGTTTCAGTAGGCGCTTTTCGGGTTGAGAAAAGTTGAGAGGCCACCCTATCATCCTGACAAACCAAGCGAAGCCGACAAGAGGAACGGGGCGGTCTCCCGCGTGTTCGATCCGGGGACTATGTCACTACGTCTGGTCTCCGAAGCGAAGGGGTTGGAGGTGATGGCGGAGAGGGCGGCCGGGCTTGTGTTCGAGATCGGCAGGTCGTTGATATAGGCCGTGTGCGCCTACCTGGGCTTCCCGGCGCCTTGCCACCGCGATGGCCTCCACGCTATACTTTATACTTCGTTTTATGGCAGTAACGGGAAAGGCACCTACGAGGTGATGGCGTGTCGCCGAAGTTCACCCTTGATCCCTTTGAGGAGCAATACGCTCACCGCACATCGAGCATGCTGTCCTCGGAGATCCGGGACCTGCTCTCCGTCACGGCGCGCCCGGACATCATAAGCATGGCGGGGGGCCTCCCGTTCACGCAGGCCTTCGATCCCGAGATAATACTGCGCACGGTGCGAGCGGTCCTGGAGGAGGACTGCGCGGCCGCGTTGCAGTACGGGCCGACCGACGGCTATGCGCCCCTGAAGCACGACCTCATAGCCGTGATGTCCTCGGAGGGCATCCCCTGCTTCCCCGAGGACATCATGATCACCAACGGGGCTCAGCAAGGCCTCGAGCTGATCGCCAAGATCTTCATCAACCCGGGGGACAACATAATAACCGAGGCTCCAAGCTATGTCGGGGCGCTGAACAGCTTTCTGAGCTACCAGCCGCGCATCCACTCCATACCCATGGACGAACAGGGCATGAGGACTGATCTGCTGGAGGAAAAACTGGAGGGGCTCGCGCGGGAAGGTGAGCGAGCGAAGTTCATCTACGTGGTGCCCAATTTCCATAATCCGGCAGGAATCACCATGAGCAGGGAGCGGCGATTCCGGCTTTTGGAGCTGGCCCACCAGCACGATTGCCTGGTGGTGGAGGACAACCCCTACGGCCTTCTGCGCTTCGACGGGGACCCAGAACCTTCGTTGCGCAGCCTGGATGAGGGACGCGTCATTTACCTGGGAACGCTATCGAAGATCTTCGCTGCCGGCATGCGCATCGGATGGGTGGCGGCACCCCATCCCATCCTTGACAAACTCCTCCTTGCCAAACAGTCTGCGGACCTCTGCTCCTCCACGTTCACCCAGATGATCGCGCATCGCTACTTCAGCAGCGAGGATTGGAGAGGCCAGGTGGAGTTGCTGAAAGAACTGTACCGCGGCCGGAGGGATGCTATGCTCGAAGCCCTGGAAGAGCACCTGGAAGGCATCGCCACATGGACCCGTCCCCAGGGAGGCCTGTTCGTCTGGGTGACCCTTCCCGGTTTTATCAAGTCCTCGGAGATGCTCGCCGCAGCCATCGACGCCAAGGTGGCGTTCGTGCCCGGAACGGGATTCTTTCCCTACCGCGGTGGCGAGAACAGCATGCGCCTGAATTTCAGCTACGCCAACGAGGACACCATACGCGAGGGCATAAAGCGTCTATCCAAGGTCATAAAGCGAGAGATGTCCCTGGCCCGCGCCCTTGGCCACGAACTCGACCCGCTGCCCGAGGAAGGCAGCCCTGGCGGGAATACGGGAGGTTGATAGACATGCGCATAGGCGTTCTCATGGGCGGAAGGTCCCTGGAGAGAGACGTCTCCTTGAGATCCGGGAGGCGCGTTTCCCGCGCCCTGGCCGAATTGGGCCATGAGGTGCTCGATCTGGATG
This sequence comes from Candidatus Solincola jinzensis, assembly GCA_015711875.1. The sequence goes on from JACVJG010000317.1 coordinate 1,768, forward strand.
TCGACGAAAGCCTGGTGCCCACGCTGAGGAGAGAGAGGCCGGACCTCGTGTATATCGCCCTGCACGGCAAGTTCGGCGAGGATGGGACGGTGCAGGAGTTGCTCGAGATCCTCGACATACCCTTCACAGGCCCGGGGGTCTACGCCAGCGCTCTCGGCTTTAACAAAGCCCTTTCCAAGGAGATCTTCCGGCGCCAGGGCATCCCCACTCCCCCCTATTTTGTCCTCAGCGAGGCGACTTTCCAGGAAATGGGCGCAGTTCACGCTTTGCGCCCCGCGGGGGAGAAGCTAGGCTTTCCGCTGGTGGTCAAGCCGGTGGCGCAAGGGTCGGCGCTGGGCATCAAGGTGGCGTTCTCCCCAGAGGACCTGCCGGAGGCGGTGCGTACGGCGCTGCATTATGACGACCGGGTGATGTTGGAAAAATATGTAAGGGGGACAGAGATTGCCGCGAGCATCCTCGGCAACCAGGAACCGGTTGCGCTCCCACTGGTGGAGGCGGTTCCGCGAGGCGATTTCTTCGACTTCGAGGCGCGCTATACCCCCGGCCTCACGGATTATTACTGTCCCGCCAGGTTGGACGAGTCCACGGCCCAGCATGCCGCTCAGGTCGCCCTGGAAACCCATCTCGCCCTGGGATGCGCCAATGTCTCGAGGGTGGACATGATCATCGACGAGGAAGGCATCCCCCAGGTGCTCGAACTCAACATCAGCCCGGGCATGACGGAAACCAGCCTCCTGCCCATGGCGGCCGAAGCCGCGGGGCTTAGTTTTAAGGAGCTTGTGGGACGACTTGTCGAGCTCGCTCTGGAAAAATACTCTTAGTCAACCGAGCTTTCCGGGGTCACCCCCGCGTCAGTTTTTATGCCCATTTCCTCCAAGAGGCGAACGAGGTCCTTTTCCCCTTTGAATTCGATTATTATCTTTCCCTTGCGCTTGCCTTTCATGACCCGGACTTTGGCTCGCAGGCTGGCCGAGATAAGATCCGCGTAATCCGCCATCGACTCCGGCTTATGCTTCGCCGGCCTCTCTTCGCCGCCGGAGAGACGCCTCCTCACCATCTCCTCTGTCTGGCGCACCGACAAGTCCTCGTCGATTATGCGCTGGAGCAGTACAGCCTGGTATGGATCTCCCTGTAAGGCAAGCAAAGCACGCGCGTGACCCGGGGTGATCTCCTCTGCCACGATGGTGGCCTGAACCTCAACTGGAAGTTGAAGTAGGCGCAGGGAGTTGGCCACCGCCGACCTGCTCTTGCCTACCTTCCTGGCGATGTCCTCCTGCGAAAGGCCGAAGTCCTCCATCAGCTGGCGATATGCCGTGGCCTCTTCAATGCCATTGAGGTCGTCTCTATGCAGGTTTTCCACCAAGGCTATCTCGAGACATTCCGACGCCTCGGCCTCACGGATAACCGCGGGTATCGACTTCAGCCCGGCCATCTGTGCGGCCCTCCACCTTCTCTCTCCGACCATTATCTCATAACCCGTACCCGACGGCCGCACTATTATGGGTTGTACTATGCCGTGCTCCTTGACGGATTCCGCCAGTTCCTCCAGGCTCTCCTCTTTAAACCTGCGGCGTGGTTGCGTAGGGCTTGGTTTGACGCTGTCTATGGGCAGCATCTCATGACGAGGCTGCTCAGCTGAGGCGCCGTTGGATATAAGCGCGCCCAGACCCTTACCCAATCCTTTCTTAGCCATGGGATATCACTTCCTTTGCAAGTTCCTGATAGGCCATCGCACCCCTGCATAGGGGATCATATTGTGATATGGGGCGTCCATAGCTTGGTGCTTCACTCAAGCGCACATTGCGTGGGATAACGGTGGCGAAGGTTTCCTCGGGATACTGGCGTCGCACCTCCTCCATAACCTGTCTGGAGATGCTTGTTCGTGCATCGTGCATGGTCAAAAGAATGCCACCTATGCGTAATTCCGGGTTGAGGTAGACCCTTATTTTTTCTATGGTGCGCAGCAGTAGCACCAAGCCCTCCAAGGCATAATACTCACACTGGATGGGGATCAGGACCTCGTCGGCCGCCGCCAGGGCGTTTACAGTCAGCAACCCCAGTGAGGGAGGGCAGTCGATGAGTATGATGTCATAGCGGTCCCTTAGAGGTTCAAGGCATTTTTTTAACCTTGTCTCCCTTGAAAGCAGCGAGACGAGCTCAACTTCCGCGCCCGCGAGCCTCAGGGACGACGGCGCTAAGTCTAACCCGTCCGTTGAGGTTTTGATAATCACCTCTTCGAGCGGCACCTCGTTGACGAGGGCATCGTAGACTTGCTGTCTTGTCATGCCTGCGCTTACGCCGAGGCCGCTGGTGGCATTGCTTTGCGGGTCAAGATCGACCACCAACACCCTCTTTCCCTCCACTGCGAGATATGCTCCGAGGTTGATCGCCGTGGTGCTCTTTCCGACCCCTCCTTTCTGGTTCGCTATCGCATATATCTTTGCCGTTTTACGCTTTTCCTCGCGCTGCTGTGCCGATTCCTCGACTTCCATCCGCCATCACCTCGCGATCTTTGCCCTCACGCCTACTGGAGTGCGCTTGGCCTCTGGCCCTCTTTGTTGTATCTTCGCTAGTTGCACAAGATAATTATCCTTCTGTGT
>JACVJG010000318.1 GCA_015711875.1 Candidatus Solincola jinzensis
GCACACCACGCGCCCCGCCCGCTCGTAAAACGCCGCTAAGCGGGTCCCCAGGTAGGCGGGATAACCCTCCTCGCCCGGCATCTCCTCCAGGCGCCCCGATATCTCCCTCAGGGCCTCGGCCCAGCGGGAGGTGGAGTCGGCCTGCAGGGTCACGGCATAACCCATGTCGCGGTAGTACTCCGCCAGGGTGATGCCGGTGTAGACCGACGCCTCGCGCGCCGCCACCGGCATGTTGGAGGTATTGGCGATGAGCACGGTGCGCAGCATGAGGGGCTCTCCCGAATAGGGGTCCAGCAGCTCGGGGAACTCCAGGAGCACGTCGGTCATCTCGTTGCCGCGCTCGCCGCATCCCACGAAGATGACGATCTCGGAGTTGGCCCACTTGGCGATGGCGTGCTGCAGCACCGTCTTGCCCGAGCCGAAGGGGCCCGGCACGCAGGCGGTCCCGCCCTTGGCGATGGGGAAGAAGGTGTCCACGATGCGCTGCCCGGTGACCAGGGGCTCCTCGGGGGGCAGCTTCTCGCGGTAGGGACGCGGGAGGCGCACCGGCCAGCGCTGCATCATGGTCACCGGAACCTCGCCGGAGGGCGTCTCCACCGCCGCCACCGTCTCCTCCACCGTGAACTCCCCCGCCGCGATATGGGATATCCTCCCCTGTACCCCTCTCGGGACCATGATGCGGTGCACGGCGACCTTGGTCTCCTGAACGGTGCCGATGATATCGCCCGGCGCCACCTCGTCACCCACCTTCACCGTGGGCTCGAAGGCCCACTTGCGGTCGCGGGGCAGGCCCGGCTCCTCAACGCCCCTGGCCACGTAGTTGCCGTGCTTGGCCATGATCACGTCCAGGGGCCTCTGCACGCCGTCGTAGATGGAGGTGAGCAGGCCAGGGCCCAGCTCGACGCTAAGCGGCTCCCCGGTGGTCACCACCTCGTCGCCGGGCCCTATGCCCGACGTCTCCTCATAGACCTGTATGGAGGCGCGGTCTCCCCTCAACTCGATGATCTCTCCCATGAGGCGGTCCTTGCCCACCTTGACCAGGTCGTACATCTTGGGATCGGGCAACCCCCTCGCCACCACCAGGGGACCCGCTACCTTTACCACGTAGCCTTCGCTCATATCCTGCTCCTCGTCTTTCCCGCGCTTCCGGCGGCCGTTCACGCCCTTCCGAGGGCCGCGGCCACACGCCGCGCCTTATTCCAGCGTGGAACCCAGGGCCTTCACCACCCTGCTCTTTATGCCCTCCCGCGCCAGTCCCAGGGAGCCGCTGACCGCGGGCACCGCCATGACCACCGGGAGATCCTCCCCCAGGTCGGGAAACCCCGGCACCTTTTCCAGCATCACCCGGTAGACCGGCTCGGTTATCATCACCAGGGCATAGCGCTCGAGGGGAAGCGACTCCCATATCGCCGGCCCCTCCTCGGGGACGGCGGCGATGTAGGTCTCCACCCCCACCGCCTTGAAGCCGATCACCGAGGTCAAGCCCCCGATCATCGCCACCTTCATGCCTTCTGCCTGCAAGAGCGCCACCGCCCTTTCCTCGTTCCTACCTCTTTTTTCCTATTCGATATATAGCTTCCTCAACATCTTCTCGATGGCCGCGGGCGGGATGTTGTGCAGTTTCGCCACCAGGATCAGGCGTACCAGAAGCGTTTCGTTCTCGCGCGCCCTTATATAGGCGAATACGGGCTCGACACCCACCGATATCCTCTTAGTCCCGCGCACCATCTCCATGAGCTGGTCGTCGCTGCGGCGGTCGAACTCCGTAAGCCTCACGAGCTCTTCCTCCTCACCCGCCATCTCCATGAGGCGGGCAAAATAGTTTATGCCCTCGAGCTTTCTGGCCATGGCCTCCGGCGCGTCGCCATAGATATCCACCAGGGTGACCACGTCCACGAACCCGCCGCGCGCCAGCATGGCTTGCACGGACTCCTTTTCTTTGGAGAGAATACGCGCTCTTAGCAGGAGCTTGAGGTTCGCGAGGTCGATGGAAGCGCGCGCGAAGTCGACCATGAAAGGGCTTCCCTCCCGCTCGGCCAGGAAGAGGCGGTATTCGAGATAGCGGCGGTCGACGACCGTGTCCAGCTCCTGAGGCGTCTTCCAGCCTTGCGCCAGCTCCTCCACCGTCTCCTTGTATGGCCAGGGAAGGATGAACGGGGCCTCAAGGCCCTTGCGCAATTCATCGACATCCAGGGTTCCCAGGCCCTCCAACAGGCCCTCCGGCTCCCCCTCCGCCTTTTCCGCCTTGAGCAAGGCCTTCAGGTTGTGGAAGTCGAAACGGCAGCGGAAGAACTCCATGATGAAAGAGTCGTGGGGCAGCGCCTTGGCCAGCCTATCGTAGGTATCGCGCAGAAACGCGTTGAGGCCCTCGTTCACCTCTCCCGCCAGCCTCGCTCCCCGCAGGTAATCGCCTATGGGTGTCTCGTCCAGGATGTGGAGGGCCTCTTCGTATTCCGCCTCCACCAGCCTCTCGACGTGTTGCGAGGTCAGCATCTGGGTCTCGAAAACCCTTATCATGCCCACGGCGTACCCGTAGCGGGTCACGTCGCTGAAAGAGCGTATGCGCCGCTGGCTGACGGTGAGGAAATCGGGTAGTTTACGCGTCTTACCCTCGCGGAAATGCGGCAGTACCCCTTTTTTAACGGGGTTCATGTTCGCGTGCCCGGGTACGTTCACTCGCCGTTACCCCTTTTCGCCTCCTCGCCGAAGAGGATGTTCAGCACTTCCTCCTCGTGCCTCTCCCTCAGCTCGCGCAGCACCGCCTGCAGCGAGAGGTTGTTGGCGTACCTCTCTCCCTTGAGGATCACCCCGCGTTCGAAAGCGGCCTCCTGCTCGGAGAGGACGAGTTCACGCCCTCCGCCGCCTTCCCGCAAGGCCTTGTTCACCTCTTCCAGCAACCCCGTGGAGAGGAGCTTCCGGTCGTAAGGAGCCGCCACCACCTCTGCCACGCCCTCTCCCGCGTTCGCCAGGATCATCCGCTTCAGCCAGTCGCGATACCTCTCCTCGGGCAGGGACGCGAACTCGCGCGCGGCGGCGGCGAAGACCTCCTCGAAGATCTCTTCCTGCACGGAAAGGTAGGCGGCGCGGCTCTCCGTAAGCGCTTTGCTCATGATCCTGGTCCTCTCGCGCTCGCCACGCTCGCGGTAGGCAGACCTTATGGCCTCGGCGGAACGCAGGGCCTCTTCCTCGCCCTCTCTCGCGATCCCGGCCGCCTCTTCCTCCGCCTCGGCGAGCAGGCGCTCGCCTTCCGCCCGCGCGTCCTCGCTGATCCTCTCAAGCAGTTTCTCCAGGGACATCTATAGCTCCCCGACCGGCGCCTACTAACCCGGATAGGCGGGCTTGATGACCACGAAGAACATGAGGATGGTCACGATGAGCGAGAGCACCGCGTAGGTCTCGACCAAGGCCGGAAGCACCAGGGCGCGTCCCATCTCCTCGCGGCGCTTGGCCACCATGCCCGCCGCTCCTGCCGCCGTGAGCCCCTGGTAGACACCCGAGCTGAAGCAGACGAACGCCACCGGCAGACACGCGAGGAATATCTGGAACCCTAATGCCCCCGTGAGGGCGTCCCAGCCCGCGCCCGGCTTCATCACGAACGCCACCAGCACCCCGGTGATGAACCCGTAGATACCCTGGGTGCCCGGGATGACCACCAAGGGAAGCAATGGCCCGAAATGGTCGGGCATCTCCGTCAAGATGCCGCCGGCCACGTTGGCGATGTAGGTGATGCCCATGGCCGAGCCTGAGCCGCCGCCGATCACCGCCACCGCGGCGCCCAGCAGCGCCCACTGCAGGCCGGTCAATCCTCCGAAAGTCTCTACCATATCAACCTCCTCTACCGGTCCTCGATCACCACTCGGCTGGTCCGCAGGGCTAGGGGCTGGAAAGGCTCGCCCCCGTCCTCGTAGAACTTGCCGAAGAACTCCACGTATTGAAGCCTGAGGGGATGCACGAAGGCGCTCAAGAAGTTTATGGCCAGGTTGAAGACATGGCCGCCCAGAAGGATCACCGCCAGGAATACCACCCCCAGGACCGGTATTCCCCAGGTCATCACGGCCATGCGGTTCACCACGCTGCCGATGGCCACCGTCGCCAGCCCCAGGGCGTAGAGCCTGAGGTACGAGGCCACGTCACCGATGGTGCTCGCCAGCAGCCCGTACATGTTGTAGAGGCCGCCGAAGAACTTACCCGCCAGGCTCTTGCTCGCTATGTTGGAGAGCAGTATCACCCCCGCGATGCCGGCGATCATGATGAACATACCCGCCGACTTCAAGGCCTCCACCTTGACGCCGGCCCCCACCGCCATGACCGCGATCCCCAGCCAGAGCAGCAGGGTGGTCCCCTGCTCGCAGAAGCCCATCCATATC
>MU158558.1:0-2418 GCA_015711875.1 Candidatus Solincola jinzensis
GCGGGACGGGAGCGCCCTGTTGCTGGTGAAGAACGTGGAGCAAGGCAGCTTTCCCATGGGCCCGGCCTACTGGGCCAGCCTGGACGACCTGGAGCATCCGCGCCCCGTGGAGGGGCTCGACCTCACTGGCATCCCCTATTCCAACTTCGTGCCCACCGACACCTCCCTTCCCGGCGAGCACGAGGAGAGGGAAAGGCCTTCCCGGGATGTCCCCAGGCAGGCCTATTGCTTCGGCTCGCACTATTACTGCGACCCCGCGCTCTTCCGCTTGAGCAGCGTGGGCATGGCGCGGGACTCTGCGGAAGCGCTGTCGAGGGCCCGCTATCCCGCCATCGAATGTATCGACAAGCATGCACGGGACGCGCATGCCGTCCTGGATAAATGCACGGTCCTCTTCATAAGCGGCCACGGCAACGAGGACTCGAACGCCATGCTCTTCAGCGACGAGAGAGGCGAGAAGTCCCTGCTCATGGGCGGTTATTACAGGAACACCGACGACGTCGCATGTATAGGGAACACCGACCTCTCCGGCCTGGAGCTGGCCGTGTTCGAGGGGTGCCAGACCGCCCGCGACCTGGGCGAAGAAGACAACCTCCTCAACACCTGCGTGGCGAAGGGGGTGGGCTGCGCCATCGGCTTTTCCACCAGCATAAGCAATCTGAAATCGCAACTATGGCCCAAGCTATTCTGTAGCTACCTGCTGGAGAGGCACATGACCATACGCGACGCGGCGCTGAGATCCGCCGCTGACACCCACAGGAAGTGGTACTGGCTCGGATATGGTATCGACGAGACCACCATCGTGGTGGTGGGGGAGGGCAAGGACAGGACCTTCCCGGAGTGAGAGGCGGGTTTGCGAGACAGGCCTGGTCCGCAGGAGGAAACGGGGAGGCGGTGACAAGACCCTCCCGGAGTGAGAGGTGCGGTTGCGAGTGCGCGAGGGGGGCCGCCATGCGGCTCGAAGGGGATAAAGCGAAGCGGACAGCGAAAATGTGCGTGCGCGTGCGCGGGCGAGGGCGCACGAGGGATTACTCCGAAAGAAGAGCAGTGGAAGAGGGCGGGAAGCATGATCTCTCCCCGGGCTTTTGCGAGCGGATGCTAAACCGGGTTCCCTTAGGCGGCGGAAACGGTAAGCGACGGGAAGAGCTTATCCGGTCAGGATAGATCATTACGGGAGGGCAAAGAGATGTTCTGCCGCAAGTGCGGAGGCGAGCTGGCCGTGGGCGCGAGGTTCTGCACGCGCTGTGGCAGTGGAGTGGAGGAAGAAGGTAAGCTAACCGGCCCCCGGCACGCGCTCACCTCGCAGGGCGTGAACACGGGCACGCCCGCTGGCGGGGGAGGCTCGATGTCCCGGGGCCAGGGACCCCAGGGCCCGGGGGAGGGGCACGGCCCCGCGGCGCGGGGCTCTGGCGGCAACAAGGGAAAAAGCGGAAAGAGGTGGGCGATCGCGCTCGCCGTGGCGGTGCCGGCGCTCATCGCCGTGGCCGTCGTCCTCGTCATCCTCCTGGTCGCGGGGGGAGGTGGAGTGCCCGCCGGGGCGGAGGAAGCCATAGAGGGCTTCACCGCCGGGGGAGCGTCATCCCTGAGGAAAGCCGGCTCCTCCCGGTACGCCTTCGGCACCGCCACCGAGTACGAGGGGAACTGGGAGGGGGACAGGGTGAGCTTCGAGGTGGACGACGCCTGCGGCGAGGTGGTGGGCTTCTTCCGCTACGGCCAGCCTGCCGGCGAGCCGGCGGTGAGCGAGCGGGAGGCGGAGAAGACCGCCCTCTCCTTCGCGCGCCAGAGGTTCAAGGGCTTCGAGGGCGGCAGGATGGAGCTATTATCCTCGGGTTCGGAGGGTCAAGGCGAGGGGACGGGCGGGTTTTACTCCTTCACCTGGGCGGAGCGCGACCCCGAGAGCGGGGTGTTCCTCCCCGTGGCCGTGAAAGTGGCCGTGAACGCCCACACCGGCAAGGTGGATTCCTACTCGGCCTTCCGCGCCGAGGTGGTCGTTTCCACGCGCCCGAGCATAAAGGCGGAGGAGGCCGAGGCTCTGGCTCTAGAAGCGGTTTCCATGCACATCCCGGAGGCGAGGGTCGCGGGGGCGCCGGCCTGCGTGGTCACCACCCTGCCGGTGGGCGAGCCCGGGGGCGAGCAGGCCCTGCTATGGGGCGTGGACGTCGAAGGGGAAGCGGGGACGGAGGGCTTCATCCGGAGGGCTCGCGTCTTCGTCAACGCCCACACCGGCGAGGTGGAGGCGGTGGACCCGTATATGTAGACCTAACCTAAATGTTGTACCGTTTGCCGGTCAGTATTTCACCTTGTCTTTGTGCTTGCCTCTGGGCCCGAAATTCTCGATAGTGAACTTGATGGCCTTTTCGATCTCCTTTTTTTCTTCCTCGCTGGCGCCGTTTTCGGTCGATAGCTCCGAGGTGGCGC
>MU158558.1:2428-4361 GCA_015711875.1 Candidatus Solincola jinzensis
ACAAAAAAACCTACAACAATGTATATCAGCACCAGCGCTATTTGCAACAGCGCGAGGAGATAGAACCAGAAAAAGTAAGGGAAAGCCGATTGCTCATTAAAACCTCTCCTTTCCCCGAAGACGAAGAACAGGGAAACCAGGCTTACGATCACGGCGGCGCTCGCAAGAGACAGATTCCCCGCGAAATCGGCGTACTTTGCCACCCCGATGGCGCTGCAGGCGACCAAACACGTGAGAATCAGGCATATCAGCTGTAAACCCCTGCGCTCGTGCCTCCTCAAGCAGATGCCCACATAAAGTATCGGCTCTATAGAGTGTTCCGCGACTACCTCCACAATTCCTTTGCCCGGGAGATTGATCTTCCTTGTGTTGCCTTGAACATCAAGGAGCCATTGGTCATAGCTGTTCTCGTCCTCTGTCTTTGTGGTGTAAAGATGCATGTACTGGCGGTCGTCGCTAAGGTATGTTCTTCCGAAAACGTAGTTCGGCGGCAACCTCAACCGCTTCCCCAGCGATTTCTGCAGGAAACCGGCCTTCTTCTTCTCTTTATCGATAAAGCGCTCCGAGTTCATCGACTTCGTCCTTGAAATAGTTCTCAAGAAAGCAAGATAGAGGCGTGACGGAACCGTAAGGTATTTCCTCGCGTTATATATCCTTTCCCCGGTTTGAATGTAGGTGGCTGCCGGCAGGATCTCGGTATCGCTGCCGTGCAGGCTGAGGGAGAGATGCTGTGTCTGGCAATCATTGGAAAAATAATTCGGAATGCTTATGCAATTTACGCCGTTAAACCGATAGCTCAGGGGTTTCCTGTTGTCTCCATACAGAAAGCCGCTTCGCCTTCTCAGATCGGCATTCAGTACTGCCATATAATGGTATATCCACCTGACAGACTGGAGAAACATGAACAGAACATGAAAAAGCAGTTTCGTCCTGAGGTAAAATGCCTTCCACCACAGGGGACTGTGTGATTCTCCCTCATCCTTGCTGATATAGATGCGGTTCCTTATAAACTGATTTATGTTTTCGTCTCTCTCCCTGTACTGCGAGTTCTCGTCGGTATGAACGTAGGTGGTCAGCCTGATCTTTTTCCGCGCTTGCGGCGCGATCTCCAAGAAAGCGAACACCTTCCACGTGTTATACGCAAGGCATAGATGGTTGAGCAGGTACAGGCCCCGCCGCGCCCTTTCCCGGCAGCCATGGCTGCCTTCCTTCGCGAGCCCGACGATGATCTCGATCAGGCTCTTGACGATACCTAAATAAACGAGGGAATGGTCCACATATTCGTCGAGCAGCTCAATGCCCGCGCGTTTCTTCTCCTCGAGCGCGCCTGTCCTCAGAGTGTAAAGGTATCGCTTGACATAAGCACGGACATATAGCAGGGGATTGGTTACGGGGCAGGTCTGCTCGAAAACCGTCTCATATCTTTCGTTCTCCAGCGTCGACCTTAGAAGTTCTCTGTTTTTATATGTAAATCTCTCGATCTCCTGCTGTATCCCCACCATCTTCTCGATCTTCCTGAGGATCACTCTGTGCTCATCAAGGCGGTCGGAAGGTTGTCCCACAGGCTCCCGTTCCGCCACGGACACTTCCCGTAACGCCCAGCAGAACAAACGCGCCGCCGCTTGTTCCATGCTGCAGCAATCAAGGGGAAGGCCTTTGTAGAACAGGGAAGAAGGGTTCTTAACGCCGTTGAAACAGGCAAAATCACTTGCGTACGGAGTGACATCGAAGCTCTGAAACCTGCTGCTGGTGTCGGCCGCCGCGATCCAGGCCAGAGAGGAAAAGATCTTCACCAGGGATACCGAGGCGTCGATATCCTCGAGGCTTTCTTGCAGGGATCGGCAGGCCTCCTTGAGTGATTCCCCTCCGAGATGCCCTGGCCCCAGGATAAAGTTGCATTGGCCGTGGAAGAAGCTGTGCAGCATAAGGCCCC
>MU158559.1:0-709 GCA_015711875.1 Candidatus Solincola jinzensis
CCGGTGGAAGAGATCTCGCCGCGGAGCGCGGCCGAATCCGGTGCAAGGTCCGTGGCCGCCAAAGTGCCCACTTGAGGGTAATCGTGGGTGGCGAACTGCCTCACCTGGCTTGACCCGCATCCGCCACGGTTATAAGCCTCGGCGTAGAACTCATAGGTGGTACCCGGCTGCAGCCCCGTGAGCGCGCAGGAGTAGGGGCCGATGCCGAATGCGCCCTCCTCCCACCCCGCTATCTGCCACATGGTGTCTCCCAGCTTGCGCCAGCGGAAGCACCTCCTGTAGCAGCTGCTGTCGCCGCTTAACGCTACGATGTAGCCGTGCAGGACGGCGGAGTCCCCCCATATATCGGTAACCGGGTCCGCGCGCAGGGTGGGGGGTTTGTATAGCGGCCGCACCATCCCGTAACCCCACCCGCCGTTGTTGTGCGCTTTGGCCCGGAACTCGTAGTCGGAGTTGGGATCGAGCCCGGTAAGGTAGATGGAATATCCCCCTGCGGCGAAGGCGCCCGTCTCCACCCATTCCCGCCATTCCGTATCGCCCAGTTTGCGATAGTCGAAGCCGCGCCGGTCGCAGGCGGGCCCGCCGGTGCTGGTGATCTCGCCGTTGAGCCGCGCGGCGTCGCCGCTCACCTCCGACTGGAATTCGGTCTCAACCGTAGGCAAAACGGGCAGGGTGGTGAAGGGCAGGAAGGCCTCGCCGCGGCCCTCGT
>MU158559.1:719-4358 GCA_015711875.1 Candidatus Solincola jinzensis
TCAATAGAAAAGTGTACCCCGATCCTTAAGAAGGAGTATGAAAACGCCTATAAACAGTTAAAGGAAATGCTGAAGCCCGCCATAAGAGAGGTAGTTATAGGCGAAGGCGACGACTTCGTAGTCCGTGTAAGGCTCAAGGTCGCCAGCAGTGAGCGAGTATGGTGCCGGGCAGGTGATGTAGATCTCGTCCACCCTGGCCGTGTGTTCCTTTGCCTCACTGCGGAACACCCATTTCAGATCATGCATCCCCCTCTCGAGGGGATAGCTGGACTCCGACCAAAGCAGCTTCCCGGACCATGAATCCCGCTCGGCTCCGTCAACGAAAAAAGCGAGGGAGCAATTATCCTCCTCGCCGAGGACCTCCCGCGCGAAGCGCACGGTGCCGTCGGAAGGCATCTCCACCGCGAGCGCGAGGACGCTCTCCTCTTCCACGCCCACGGCTCCGCTCACGGCGGAATAGGGGGCGGTGTAGAAATCCTCGTCCGATACCGACCAGGGCGTACCGCTGGTGTTGAAGGGGGCGAGATCGCCGTCATCGAAACCGTCTGTGACGACCACGCGTGGTGTGAAGGAGCCATCCTCCCATACGGTCATGCCTCCCGTCTGGCCCTGTTTGCGGTAAACAAATCCCCGTCTCATGCAGGCCTCGCCGCCGTCGTCCAACATGGCGCCGTGAAAGGTTGCGGAACTCGAGGTGACGCCGGTCACTCCCTCGGTGGCGAGCTGGGGCGGCTGTAGGGTCCTGAAGGTGAGCGTCTTGCCGTAACTCCATCCCGCGGAGTTGTGGGCCTTGGCCTTTACGGCGTACACCGCGCCCGTCTCCAGCCCGTAGAGGTTAGGCGTGGAGAAGGCCCCAGCCCCGAACGATCCCGACTCCACCCACTCCAGCCAGTCGCTCTCGCCCTGCTTGCGGTAATCGAACCCGCGCCGGTCGCAGCTCTCGCCCCCTGTGTCGGTTATCTCTCCGTGCAACACATAGAAACTATTGCCGCTGCTGTAACCCTTGGTGGCAGCGTCGGTCCTCACCTTGGGAGGAGTGGGGGCCGCCATCAGCCGGCTAAGAGGCGAAAGGAGGGCCAATATAAAAAATGAGAGCAATAAAAGCTTCCATTTGAAAACACGTTCCAGGATTTGCCTTTCCACCCCCATCACCCCTTGACCCCTTTCAATGGTCGCCCAGTGGCAAACCGCCACTGAAACCCAATAATGGAACTCTAATCTCCCCTTCAAAGGCCTTTATTCTCATACAATATTACTTTAATCTCATGCGGATTGGAATTTTCCGCATTCGTAAAAAACGAGTCTCATCCAGTCGCTGAAAACCATGAACCATATGCAAACTCCATGCGATCCGGCCCGGCAAAACGGTCAACATGGATTTCGTGGTTCAGGACGTGAATCGATGGCCAGCAGAAATGATCAAAGGGTCTGTAAGGCGTTTTTAAAAGGCATGGCTTCTGATCACGCAATATGGCGGCGGGACCAAGTTATTGTAACGCCTCACGCTTATGGTCGTTTTCTCGACGATCATACAACCCTTGAAACACGGGGACCGTGTAAGGGATTTATCCCGAGCTTTACACGGCTTATAACCAGTACCCAGATGCCGCTCCCAGTCTCTTGAACAGTGGAGAAGCAGGCTTGAGATTGAGGGGGAAGCGCGTCTCCATCCCGTGCCGTGATGCTCACAGGGGGAGGTCGTCCTGGAAGAGGAAGCGGCCCTGTGCCAGGGGCTCCCCGCCGCCGTCCAGGAGGATGGTCTGCTGCCTCGCCGGGCCCACGGAGACAAGGGAGACGGGGATACCGGACCTGGAGGAGATGAAGTCGAGGTAGCTCCTCGCCTCCCCGGGAAGGTCATCGATGCTACGGGCTCCCGAGATATCGCTTTTCCACCCCGGAAGCTCCTCGTATACAGGCTCGCAGGAAGCGAAGACCCCCGAGAGCGGGGGGAAATCATCCAGTACATCATCGCCGTGACGGTAGGCCACGCAAACCTTCAGGGTTTCGAAACCGGAGAGCACGTCCAGCTTGGTGACGGCCATGCTGGTGAGGGAGTTGAGGCGCGCGGCGTAGCGCAGGATGACCAGGTCGAACCAGCCGCAACGGCGGCGGCGCCCGGTGGTGGTGCCGAATTCCCGCCCCGCCTCCTGCATGGCGTTGCCGATCTCGTTGTCCTGTTCGGTGGGAAAGGGCCCCGCTCCCACCCTGGTCACGTAGGCCTTGGTAACCCCGATGACCTCGTCGATGTCCCTGGGCCCCACCCCGGCCCCCGCGCATGCCGCCCCGGCGACGGTGTTGGAGGAGGTGACGAAGGGATAGGTGCCGTGGTCGAGATCGAGCATCAGGCCCTGCGCGCCCTCGAAGAGTACGTTCCTCCCCTTTCCCAGGGCTTCCTTGACGAGCAGGGAGGTGTCCGCGAGGCAGGGCTTCAGGCGACGCGCGTAGCCCTCGTAAGCGCCCGCGATGGCCTCGGCGTCCAATGGCGGCGCGTCGTAGGCGCAGGAGAGCAGGCGGTTCCGTTCCTTCACCGCCTCCCTCACCGCATCCCGGAAAGCCGCCGGGTCCAGCATATCCTGCATGCGCAACCCGACGCGATAGGCCTTGTCGGCGTAAGTGGGCCCTATGCCCCTGCGCGTGGTCCCGAGCCCCGCCTCCCCCCGCCTCTCCTCCATAAGTCCGTCCAGCGCCTCATGATAGGGAAGGATGACGTGAGCGTTATGGGATATGCGCAAACGGCCCGTGTCCACGTCCAGCGCCGCCAGGTTGTCCATCTCCTCGATGAGCACCCGGGGGTTGATGATCACCCCGTTGCCGATCACCGGCACGATATGAGGGTAGAGTATCCCCGACGGTATGAGGTGCAGCTTGAGGGTCTCCCCGTCATAGACGATGGTGTGGCCGGCGTTGTTGCCCCCTTGGAAGCGCACCACCATGTGCATGTCGTCGGAGAGGAGGTCGATGACCTTCCCCTTTCCCTCGTCGCCCCACTGGGTCCCGACCACCACTATCCCGGGCATGACCTGGCTCTGTTTTCCTTTCGCTTATTCATCCATTCCCCACACGGTGAATCATTATAGCATCCAGGTGGAGAACGCGGCAGCCGCCATGCATGCCCTCCCGGACATGCAGATGGATCCCCTCGCTGACAGGTTTTGATCGCATCAGGCTCAGCGATCGGGAGATAATCGTGCATGGAGACAGACCCCCTTGCCGACAGGACACAGGCTTCCGCGCCGTTCGCCGCCAGGAGATGCCTATCCAGTGAGGCGGATTCTCGAGAACACTCGGGACTGTGTTCCGGCAGTTCAGAGTGCCGGCGTTGTTCGGAGCAAGTCAGGAAGCGCCAGGAATCGAGCGAAAGCGACGATAGTGACCCGATTACCCAGCCACACCCCGACAGGACCCACGGAAATGTTAAGACCGGCAAGCGTGGCCTTTCGGGGATAACCCGTATCGTGTGGTAGACGGGAAGAAGCGTTCGACGGGAATGCCTCGTTGTCGCGATCCCTGTGGGGGATACCATGGGGGATAACCTGCGGCAAGGGGAAGAGGGGAAGGAGCCGTTAGAGCCGAGCGGGAACGAAAAGCACGGCTTTTCGGGGATACCTTGCATCATCCCTGAAAAATGCCGGCGACGCA
>JACVJG010000323.1 GCA_015711875.1 Candidatus Solincola jinzensis
GCGGCCCAGCAGTCGTCGCGCCGCCTTGCGAAACAGCATGGACGTCCCGGCCAGACCTGCCAGCATCCCACCCATGCGCGCCAAGGGGGAACGCAAGGCGGACTCGATGGAGCGCATGCCGGATTCGGCGAGAGAGAGCGTCTCCTGCACCTCGCTGGTCATCATGGAGAACTTTCCCAGCTCTCCGTTCACCTCGTCGAGGGTATGGTTGAGGTTGGCGAGCAGCAGGTTGACTTGAGGACGCGCGTCGTCAAGGGTGCGGTTAAGGTGGTCGATGCCACGACCCAGTTTGAGGGTCAAGCGGATGAGAAAAAAACTCAGCGCCGGCACGGAGACGATGGCCGACACCATCAAGATTATCTTCAGCGCCTGCAAGATCCCTCCCGAAATCCTGTCATCCCCCGAAAAAGGGATGGTGACGAAAGAAAATGGATCAGCGTGACTCGACGGACAGCCTGATGGCCGTCCGCTCCTCGCCGTCTATGACTATGTCGGTAAAGGCCGGTATACAGACCAGATCTATACCGCTCGGGGCCACGAAGCCGCGCGCTATGGCGATGGCCTTTATGGCCTGGTTGAGTGCCCCCGCACCGATAACCTGGATCTCGGCGCTACCAGCCTCCCTCAGCACGCCCGCCAGGGCACCTGCGACCGAGTTGGGGTTCGACTTCGACGATACCTTGAGCACTTCCATGACTCGCCGCTCCTCTCGGTACTCTGCCTTTTGAAACGCATCCGACATCCCTGAATAGTCAAATATGATATATCATTTACGCCTTTCATAAAAGCTGTCGACGGCCAGGTCGATAGGACGTCTCGCCCGGGAAGGCGCACCCCGAAAGCATGGCGTCGCCGTCTCGGTGCCGGGTTGATGCGGCGGGCCGCTCAGGCAGTGTGCCTGGCCGGCGAGTCAATCACTCTCCTCCTTGTCGTGCAGCGCGAGGGAGATGATGACGCGGTTCTTCCGCCTTTTTATCACCGGTGGCTCCACCAGCAGGAGATGCTTGTCCCCTATGGAACGCAAAAGGCCCTCCAGGGAGCTTGATATCCTCTCCAGGTCCTCCTGGTCCAGCCTGCGCGCCAGATGATCCGTCCATGCCGCCCTGGGCTGGCGGTGGAGGTCGGAGCGACGCGGCGGTCCCTCACGCCCTTCCTCTCCCAGGAGCTCGTTCACGCTCATGAGGGGGGCTATCTCGTATTCCAGGATGCGAAAGGCGTTGCGCTCGGAGACGTTGAGCCCCAGGCGTTCAAGCGCAAAGTGGTGAAGGGCTTTTCCCTCTCTTATGCCTCCGACGTCGAACCACAGAGGCCTGGCTCCGCCGCCGGCTCCCGCGGCCCAGCTCTTGCGCAGCTCCTGCGAGCGGTGAAAGAGGGTGGCGAGCACCTCCGCGTTGGAGCCCAGGAAGATGCGGACATCCCTGCAGCCCAGGGCGTATTCCGCCAGCACGCGTGGCACGTTGCGCGGCCCGACTCCCACCGAGATGGCTCCCTCCTCATCCCTTTCCAGGCGCGGAAAGGTGGACTGGTCTTTTTTCTCGGGGATTTTCTGGGTGTCCAGGCGCGTGTAGATGATGGTGCCGCGGCCCTCCACCGAGTCGACCAGCCGCACCTCCTCGGCCACCTGCTTGATGGAGAACAAGGCCATGCCCCTTCCATGCACCCCGAAGGCGTCCTCCACCACCTCCTCCACCTTGGAGGTTACGCGGGCTTCGAAGATCTTGCGGTGGAGGGGCGTGGGTATGCCGGCACCGTCATCCAGCACCGTGATATTGCGCCAGCGACCCTTCTCTTTCTGGAAGGACACGTAGACCTCGCGCGCCCCGGCGTCACGCGCGTTGCGCACCAGCTCCTTCACCACGTCTTCGACGCATCGGATGTCTTGCAGGGCTTGGCGACGCTCGGCCTCGGTTATCCTTAACCTCACATAACCGTGGCCGAGATCCTCCTCCACGGTGAAGGTGCTGCGGTCAGCGAACCTCCTGACGAAATCCAGGAGTTCTTCTTCTCTACCGGGCTTTGGCACCTGCCATCACATCCCTGCCCGCCTCATCGCTTTCCGGGACCTTTATTCTCCATCTCGGCAGCGACGCCTTTCTCCTGAACGCCTTGGACGAGCAAGGAAGGAGGTTCCCTCGAGTTATCTGGCGTAATCCACCACGCGCTTTTCTCTCACCACGGTGATCTTTATCTGGCCGGGGTACTCAAGCTCATCCTCGATCTGCCGCGCGATCTCCCGCGAGAGGGTGATGCAACCCAGGTCGTCGATGACGTCGGATTTGACCATCACCCTTATCTCGCGTCCAGCCTGCAAGGCGTAGGAGCTCTCGACTCCCTCGAATGAGTCGGCGATGGTCTCCAGTTTCTCGAGACGTTTTATGTAGCTCTCCAGAGTCTCCCGCCGCGCTCCGGGCCTTGCCGCGCTTATAGCGTCCGCCGCCTGCACCAGTACCGCCTCGATGCTGCGAGCCTCCACTTCCTCGTGGTGCGCCTCTATGGCGTGCACCACCGCCTCCCCTTCCTTGAGGCGTTTCGCCAGCTCGGCTCCTATGATGGCGTGCGACCCCTCCACCTCATGGTCGATTGCCTTGCCGATGTCATGCAACAAGCCGGCGCGTTTGGCGAGTTTTATGTCCGTCCCCAGCTCCGCGGCCATGATCCCGGCTAGATGCGCCACCTCGATGGAGTGCTTGAGAACGTTCTGTCCATAACTGGTGCGGTATTTTAGCCGCCCGAGCACCCTCATAAGCTCATGGTTCAACCCGTGCAGGCCAACCTCGAAGACAGCCTGCTCCCCTACTTCCTTGATCTCCGCGTCCACCTCAGCTTTTGCTTTCTCATACATCTCCTCGATGCGCGCCGGCTGGATGCGTCCATCGGTGATGAGCCTTTCCAGGGTAAGCCTGGCTATTTCCCTCCTTACGGGGTCGAAGCTCGAAAGGATGACCGCTTCCGGGGTATCGTCTATTATGAGGTTGATCCCCGTCAGGGTCTCGAAAGTCCGGATGTTCCTGCCCTCTCGGCCGATGATCCGGCCCTTCATCTCATCGTTGGGAAGGGGAACCACCGATACCGTGGTCTCCGCCACGTGATCGGAAGCGCAACGCTGGATGGCGTTGGCGATGATATGCTTGGCCTTCTTGTCCGCCTCGTCGCGCAGGCGCGTCTCGATCTTCTTGATGACCTGGGCCGCCTCGCGTTTGGTCTCCTGTTCGACCTGATCCAGCAAGAGCTGCTTTGCCTCCTCCTTGGACATCCCCGCGATAGTCTCCAGCTTGGACTTCTGCTCCTCGAGCGTATGCTGTACCTCGGCGCGCATCTCCTGGATCTCTGCTTCCCTGGCAGCCAGCGATTTCTCCTTTTTCTCGAGGTTATCAGCCCTATTATCTAGCTGCTCCTCGCGTTGCAGAAGCCTGCGCTCGAACCTCTGGAGTTCGTTGCGACGGTTTTTTATCTCGCGCTCCGCCTCGCTGCGCATGGCGAAGATCTCATCCTTAGCCTCAACAAGAGCTTCACGCTTCTTGGTCTCGGCGATTTTCTCCGCCTCCTGCGTGATCCTCCTGGCCTCCTCCTCCGCCGAAGATATCTTGGCCTCGGCCATCATCTTTCGAGCCAGATAGCCCGCAAAGATGCCTATGGCCAGGGCCACCACGCCTATCACAATGCTTACAACCATGCGCTTTCCTCCCTTCTTCTATATAAAGCAGGGGTTAAACCCCTTTAGCAACGCAAAAATGCCGAGCTTTTATCTCGGCATAAGGTTTAAATCTGCGATTTAGATTTACCGTTTTGGCTCTATGGCTTCCTTGCCTCCAACGGTATATCCACAAGGCGTGTTTACGCCTGTACTTCTAATAACACCTTAAGCCTGATTAGATTCTAGAAAAGGCCGAAGTCACTGTCAAGGAAATACGCTTGGCGAAAACTCCTCCCCCGTGAGGGCGCTGACACTATGAGAGGCTACGCGTAAGTGGCGTTGTTCCCGGAAGCGCGGATGAGAGGCTGGGGAGGGGTTCATTCACGAAAGGAATCCAGAGCCCTGTTGACGGAAGAAAGGGAAAACCCTCTCCTCACCAGCATCATAGCGGCTTTTTTAACGGCTTCCCGCCGTTCTTCCGGCGAGCCCTTGGAGACCTTTTTGGCTATAAAATAAGTCGCGTCCTCGATCTCCTTATCTGAGTCAAAGGCGTTGCGAACAACCTCTTCTGCGAGCGCTCGGTCGATCCCTCTGGCGCGCAGCTTGCCGTAGACGTGTTTCCTGCCTCGTCGCGAAAGCTGTGCATGGGAAACCAGGGCATGCGCATATGCGACATCATCCAGCAGCCCCATCTCAAGCAGCTCGTTGAAAG
>JACVJG010000324.1 GCA_015711875.1 Candidatus Solincola jinzensis
AGATCGCAGGGGCGGAGCTCTTCGTGATCATCGAGGGCTGCCCGGTAATGTGCTGCTCCAAGATCGTGGAGGAGCACTCCGGTCGCAAGCCGGACATCCGGGTGGAGATGGTGGAGGACTACGGGGTGAAAAAGGCCCCCGTGCTTGAGTACGACGAGGCGGAGAAGGACAGGATAAAGGCGGACGTCAAGCGCCGTATAGAGGAGGCTTTGGCGGCAAAGCAAGGATAAATACGCGGGCCGGGGCGGGAAAGGACAGGAAGTGGCCATCGTTTTCATAAAGGGCGGTCAGTGCGGCAAGGAGACGGTGATCACGGCGCGTAAGAGCAGCCAGACCACCGTGTCCCTGCACTTCGAGACCTCCTGCGAGCACATCGCGGAGCTGGCGGAGGCGCTCAAGGAGGTCAACCCCGGCAGCGAGATGACCCTTCCCATGCGGGACACGGCGGTGTACCGCGCGGCCTCGGAGCACTGCTGCCGCAACTCCTGCATCGTGCCCGCGGCGACCTTGAAGGCGGTGGAGGTGGCGGCAGGCCTCTTTGCCCCCGAGGACGCCTGCGTCAACTTCCTGGAAGACGCCCTGTGATGGGACCGCCGGAGCGGGAGAGGAAGGGGTGAGCCGCGTGGATCTCACCACCGTCGTTATCCTGGCGCTGGCCGGCGTGCTGCTGCTTCTAAGCCTGGTTAAGGACCGAAAAAAGACGGCAGCCGCGCTTCGCATAAGCTACAAGGGATTCTTCAGGCTTCTGCCCAGCATCCTGGCCATCATCCTGGTGGTGGGCCTGATAATCGGCTTCGTCCCTCCCAAATGGATCGCTCAGGTGATAGGCCAGAACAGCGGCGCCATGGGGGTGGCCATCGCCTCGCTCCTGGGAGCGGTGCTCTTCATCCCGGTCATCATCGCGTTTCCCCTGGCCAGATCCATGCTGGACATGGGGGCCGGGATCATGGCCACCGCGGCCTTCATCACCACCCTGACCATGGTCGGGTTCGTGTTCCTGCCCCTGGAGATCAAAGAGCTGGGAAAGAGGTTCGCCATCGCCAGGAACGCCCTGAGCTTTATCGCCGCTATAGCCATCGCGGTGGTGATAGGAGTGTTCGTAAGATGAACGGAAACGATAGCGCCGGGACCAACGGCAATAAGCAGAGCCTTAAAGAGAGGATCCGGTGGGACTACACCATCCTTTTCCTCCTCATACCCGTCTTCGTGGCCATGGTCGTCGCGTTCCCCGATAAGGGCGCTCAGGCCCGGCACGTGGCTTGGGAGTATTTCATGGAGATGGCCATGATCCTCCCCGCGGTATTCGTCATCATGGGCCTAGTGAGCGTATGGGTGGAAAGGGAATTCATCGTCAGGTTTCTCGGCGAGGGATCCGGGCTCAAGGGAGTCGTGCTTTCGTTCATCCTGGGGAGCATCCCCATGGGGCCGCTCTACGTGGCGTTCCCGCTGGCGGCGGTGCTGCTGAAAAAGGGCGCCAAGGTAGCGAACATCATCATCTTCCTTTCGGCCTGGGCGTGCATCAAGCTCCCCGCGGAGCTCATGGAATTCCAGTTCCTGGGTTGGAAGTTCACGCTTGTGCGCTATCTTACCACCCTTGTAGTCGTGGTGGCCTTAAGCGAGGTGATAGGAAGGGTTTTCTTCATGCACGGTTATGAGGAGCCGGGTGAAGCCCTTGAAGCGGTAGATGGTTGAGACTTTGGAGGTAGGAACATGTCGGGATTACCGGTAAGGGCAGCCCTGATGCAAGAGATCCTGGGGATGTCCACCAGCCCGGTGGCGGTGAAGTTCTACGAGGAATTCACCCGCTTGCCGGGGTACGACCTGCCGGACAAGCGGCGCTACTGCCAGGTGCTCATGGAGGCGAGGGAGGGCAAGCGTGTCCTACTGACCCCCGAGAACGTCGCTTGCCCGGCGGCGGCGTGGGCCCTGGGATTCGCGGAACCGCCTCCGCGTCTCACCAGCGGCGAGATGCCCGCCGCCATGGGGATCTTCGCATGCCCGGAAGCGGTGCAGAACACCTTTTCCACCATGCAGCGCCTGGAGATGGGCAGGTACAAGATGGTAGCCGTATGCCCCCTGGGGGGGGCGGAGTGCGAGCCCGACGTGGTGGTAGTGGAATCCCTGGCCGAGCACCTGATGTGGATCGCGCTGGCCTATGTGTTCAGGACCGGGGGCAGGCTGCAGTTCGACACCGCCGTGCTCCAGGCCACTTGCGTGGACGTGACCATCTCCCCTTTCGCGCAGCGGCGCATGAACATGTCCATCGGATGTTACGGCTGCCGCGAGGCAACCGACCTGGCGGAAGGGGAGTGCGTGTTGGGATTTCCCGGGGAGTTCCTGGACGGGATCGTGGAATCACTGGAGGCTCTGCAGGAAAAGGCCATGCCCCGAGTGAGGGGAAAGAACGTCTACAAGGCGCTGCTCGAGCGCAGCGGGGATTGAGGCGGGCCTCGCGGGCAGGTGGAAACCGCGCGCCGGAACCAACAGTCTCAGCCGGCGACGATCGTACTGGCCGGGATGGCCGCAGGCCAGATCTTAAGGAGGCGTCATGTTCGAGAAAGTGCTCTTCGCGGTGGATTTCTCCCCCTACACCGAGAGGCTACTGGGCTGCGTCGAGGAGCTGACTCAAGCGGGCATGAAGGAGTTGATCGCGCTTTACGTCGTCGACTCCAAGCATGCCGGGATGGCCGAAGGCATGGTGAAAGCCTACGCGAAAAGCGAAATCGAGCGGTTGGTCCGGTCCGTTGACGTGAAGGGCCTGAAGGTCACGGCGAGGATCGAGGTAGGGTCGCCCGCCAGGGAGATCCTGCGGGTGGCGGCTGAGGAGGAGGCTTCCCTGATCTACCTCGGCGGGCACGGGGCGGGTTTCTTCGAGCGGGTGTTGACCGGGAGCGTGAGCGGCAAGGTGCTCAGGCTCGCCGACCGACCGGTGCTGGTGCACAAGTGCAGAATACAGGAAAAAGACAAAGGGTACGCGTGCGAGGACGTGTGCGAGCTGCTCTTCGAGAAAGTGCTCGTCACCACCGATTTCTCCGCCTACGCGGAGAGTGTCCGCCCTGCACTGGAGGAGATGATCGCTTCATGCTGCGATGACATAACCCTACTGCACGTGCAGAGCGAGGGTGACGAGTGGGCGGGCGTCCTGGAGGCGGTGGTTGAAGAGGATGAAGCCGAGCGAAAAATGGAGATGATGCGGGAACTGGCCTCCTGTCTGGAGCCGCGCTGCCGCATGGTCGACACCCGACTGGAGGAGGGCAGCCCCGTTTCCACCATCCTTAGGGTGGCGAGGGAGATCGGCGCATCCCTTATTGTGGTGGGGGCGCTGGGCCACCGCCGCCTGTCCGAAAAACTGCTGGGCGGGGTGGCGGAGGGCGTGGTCAACCACAGCGAGGTCCCGGTCCTCGTATTGAGGGCAAGACCGTAGCGCTTCATGATCAACGGAACCATGATATCCTCCTGCCGCCGTCATCAATGGCCTCCTTCCCCCGCGTGAACGGCGTGCACAATCTGCATATCTGGGAGATAAGTTCCAGCCAGCATGCATCAGGCACGCGCGTCAGCACGGTCTCGGACAGCGTGGTCGATTATCAGATGACCCTGAAAGAGATGAAGGATATGCTGCGGGAGCGCTATAACAAAGCCCATACCACCCTGGAGGTCGAAGGGGAATCATGCAATGCAGATTCCTGCCACCTCGACTGATCGCGCGGCTCGCGCCGGCCGATAGCACGTAAAACTCCCGAAAATGCAATTTGCATGGCGTGCTGCCCGGGTGGGGACGAGGATCGGCTTCGCACCCCACGCGTCCTGCGCGGCGGGAGGACCGGTCAGATACCGGCCCCGGGCTTATCCAGCATGCGCTGGATTTCCCGCTGGAGCTGGGGCGGCAGGCCCTCGATCCTTACGTTGAGAAAGCCGCGCACGATGGCCGAGGTCGCCTCCTCCTCGCTGAGGCCGCGGGCCATCAGGTACTCCACCTCCTCCTGGGCGATCTTTCCCACCGCGGCCTCGTGGCTCATGTCCACTTCGGGGTCCTTGCCGTCCAGCTCGGGTATTGCGTATATGCGGCCGCCCTCGCCGAGGATGAGGCCGTGGCATTCCAGGTGCGCTTTGACCCCGGCCACCTCGCCCACGATCTGCCCGCGCGCGATGACCTCTCCCCCCCGCGACACCGCGCGGCGCTCCGAGCATCCGGCCCTGCTCGGGACCGCCCCCGGCGCCGAGGCCGGTCGCCCGTCCGCGCCCGCGCCCGGCCAGCCGTTGCTCCAGGTACGCCG
>JACVJG010000325.1 GCA_015711875.1 Candidatus Solincola jinzensis
AGCATATGGAGCGTTCCATCTCCGCCGGGCTTATCCCCCAGATCGGGCGCGTCGACCCCGACCCCCTCATGCTGGGGGTACGGAGAAAGGATTGGGGCCGCTTTCTCACCCTCTGCTTCTGCTGTGTCTGCTGCTGCATAGCCATGCGCAATCAGCTCAACTGGGATCCGGACGTGCGCAGCCGCATGCATCGCCTGGAGGGGCTGAGCATAGAGGTGTCGGAGGAGTGCGACGGCTGCGGCAAGTGCGCGAGGCGATGTTTCGCTCAGGCCATCGTGGTCGAGGGTGAGAGGGCCCGCATCACCGAGGACTGCAAGGGATGCGGTCTATGCGTCGACGCCTGCCCGCGCCGTGCCATCAACATCAGGGTGGTGGACGGCGACCGCATGTTGGAGGAGGCCTTCCGGCGCATCGAGAGCTACGCGGACGTGAGCTGATCGGGGTGTTGGGCCCCGGACGCCGGCGCGACGCCCCGTTCGCGGAGGCGAGGGCCTGAGATGCCTCATGAGGCCCGCCTTTACGCGCAGGAGAAGGCCAGAGCTTACCTCACATCCCAGGGGAAGATCTTTCTCCCCCATGGCGTGATCACCTCGTCGCCCGTGGGCCTGATCAGGAGGAGTAAGAACTCCGGGCGAACGAGAATGGCAACCCGTATAGTTGAGTCGGGGCGCTTTCCCCGAAAGTAGCAGTTAAGAAATGGCATATTCCAGGCATCGCGTGGGTTATCGGCCAGCCAGGCGAGGATGCTGCCCTAAACCCTGACCAGCTCATGAGGTATCACTAGCTTCCTGGTCTCGATGCCCGCGCCTCGCTTTACCAGCGATTCCTCCCTCGCCTGCCTCTCCTTGCGCGCGAGCACCGCCCGGGCGCAGATGGTGATGGGGGTCTCGTTGCGGAAGTTGAAGGTCAGCATATCCTCCCACCCCTCTGTATCCGCGCCCAGCTCATCGTAGACCTCCTCCAGGATGCCCGCCAGTCGGGGTATAAGGGGCCGGAACTTCTCCTCGAAATACATCCTTTGCCGCTCGTCCATGCGGCATAGGGGCGTGTCCAGAAACCCGATCACCGATGGGGGGATTGCTTGGCCGCGCTGCTGCATCTTGCAAGATAGCCTGCGGGTGAAAAAGCTCGTCTTTACCTCCGGCCGCGGGGAACCTGCATCTTGCCCTTCTCTCTCATGAACCATGTTGCCCTCCCGCTTCTCGTAAGTACTTCGCGAAATATCATCGGCAGGAACCATACAAATCTTTAATCGCTGTCTATGCTCTAATCCTTATGCCTGCTCCAGCAATGCGACATACCGCTCCCTGCACCGCGGGCAGAAGTCCTTTCTTTTACGATCGGTATCCGCGAGGGAATTGGAAAAGCACATCACGCAACCCTCTTCGCCGCAGTGCTCGAGTCCGAAGGTGTGGCCGAGCTCGTGGACCGCCTCTTTCACTACCCGCTCCCGGAAAAGCGCCTGGTCCTCCGGCTCACCGTAGAAGCGGGGGTTAAGCCTGGCGGTGGAGACGAGGCAGTATCTACCGCCCATCGCTGCCTGCCCGAAGATGAAATTGAGCCCCGGGGTGAAGAGGTCGACATCGGTCAGGCCCAGCAGGCGGCGGGAGCTCTCGGCGGGAAAAGACGCCATTGCGGCGAGGAAGGGGGCGGAAAGGTACTGCCGCCTCCGCGCAAGGTAAGAACGCAGCGGGAGGGGCAGTGCGGGTCCCCAGCGAACCTCAAGCCCGAGTATCTTCCCGAGCACGGAAGGAAGAAAAAACAGGCTCTCCCTGTCCATCTCGCCGAAGGTCACCAGGACGATGTCCCCACTGCCCGCCTTTTCCATGACCTCGCCCGACCCCCTCGCGTACTCGCTTTCCTTATCATGCATAGAGGATGCTACAGACGGCCCGGCGACGCAACGATAAACCGGCGCGGTTTCCTTGCCGAGGAATAATCCATGGAAGGTTACATGGCCAGCGTTATCTCCGGGGTTTGCGCCCTGCTCTTCATCGGGTTGGGAGTTCCCCTCGCCAACTGCAGGATACCGCCCAACCGCTGGTACGGCTACCGGGTATCGCGCTACCAGTTCGAGGACGAGGAGATCTGGTACGCCATCAACGCGCGAGGCGGCGCGCACACCGTCATCACCGGGATGGTGCTGGCGGGCTATTGCGGCTTCACCCTTCTTTTCGCTGGGGAGCGGGGGGCGCAGGAGGCGCTCACGGTTGTCCTGACCCTGATGCTGCTTGTGTGGGCGGCCTACGAGATCACGTGGTCGGTGCGCGAGGCCCGCCGTATGGCCAGGGAAAAGGGTGTGATGGGCAAAGGCGGCACGGACAGGGCCTGAAGACAACCAGGCATATTATACGAGGTCGGGCCCCCGAGCTACGCGCAGCGGGAAAAAGCGTGAGCAGGCACAAAAGCTGGGAGCATACCCCCGATCTGATATTCAAGGTTTTAGGCCGGCAAGACAATGCGGGCAGGAGGGTCAGATAAGGGCTGAGTATACTGCCATATAATGCCAGTTTCTCCAGCTGTCTCTGTCGCGTGGAAGGCGGCGTGAGCGAGGGTCAGCGAGGCGGAGGCGTGGTTGTCAGTCTCGAGAGGGATCGGCGTGTGCAGTAAGGAACGAAACCCTGCTCCAGCGACATCGCATAGGCTCGTTCCGCCTCTTTGACCGTGTACTCACAGTCGAAAACCGGGATCCCGGCGTTCCGGTAGCACGCGAGGAGCTTCAGGTAGTACCGGGTCAGCCCGGGATCCTGCGGGACGTCCGCTCCCTCGATGTCATTCCAGTCGTTGAAGGAGGTCCCGTCGAACCAAACCGCCTCCTGAGCTATAGCATCTATCAAACGCAGGGTTTCCGGCCTTTCCCGCGCCAGGGCGGCCGCGTTCTGCTGCACGACGATGAAATCGGGGTTGATACTCATGGCGTAATCCCTGATCTCCTTTATCAGCAGGGACATCTCCTCTGCCGCGTCCAGTCTCTGCGCACGGGCGGCCTTCGCCACGTCGGAGTCCTCGTATCCCTCCACCCAGTCCAGGTACACGCCGTCGAAACCGTGCCGCAGGACCTCGTCCGTGGCGCTGCGGTAATCCCGGTCCGGATGAGTGGCGGTTCCCTCGCCGTAGATTATTATGTCCTTCCAGGCCGGGTCCCAGTAGGCGACGGGGTAGTTGCCCTTCCATCCGTCCGGATCCGGGGCGATGATAAAGCCTGGCCAGTCGGGCGGGAATGGCTCCTCAGGGTCCCACGTGCGTGACCAGTTCCAGTACCAGCGCCAGTCCTCCGCCTCCCCGATGTTCAGGTAGGCGAGGACGAGTTTACGATGGACCCCGTCACCCGCGGCGGAGCCCTTGAGCCTCTCGACCATCCCCGCTGTGTCGAAGTAACGGTCCTCGCCTGACCAGTCGGTGCAGGTAGGCTCGAGCACCAGCATGTCGTATGCAGAGGATTCCAAAGCCTCGACCGCTCCCGGTTCGTTGAGTCCCTGAAGCTGGTAAGCCCAGGTCCTGACCTCGCCGATAGGCAGGGGCCTGCTGCTTTCTGCCTCCCCTGCCTCGGGTTCTTGCCCGCCGCTCCCGCAACCGGACTGCGCGCATATCCAGGCCGCTGCGGCAAGAAAGAGGGCAAAAACCGCATGGCACCCTTTGCGCAAACCCATGGCTCCTTCCGTCAGATAGCCGTCACCGCCTCATCCCAAAGGCATATCTTCCTCAAGTCGGTGACGTTTAAGGATCGCTCTGGGCTGCGATACAGGACTTTAAGCCTCATCCCAAGACATGTCTCCTCAAGTCCGTAACACACTGTCCCTGCTCGCGAAGAAGTCACCCGTTGAGCCCATTATCCCACCACCGTCCGGCATCCTGCTTGTACCCCGCAGAGTGGTATCATATAATCTGTAATCGCGTGACCGGCTCGGTAGAGTAAAAGAGCAGGTAAAGCGGGTATGGCTCGTCTCTTTGCACGAGACGCCGAACATGAGCAAAGAAAGTAAAGAATAGAGATAAAGGAGAGAAACCTCATTCCCCGGTAGCTCAACCGGTAGAGCGGGTGGCTGTTAACCACTAGGTTGGGGGTTCGAGTCCCTCCCGGGGAGCCAGATATCCAGGCGGGGCCGCGAGGTCCCGCTTTTTCTATCCTGTCAGTCCGTGTACCGCGAGGAGCAAAGCGGTTCAATGGCAATAGTTACCATGCTTGTGGCCTTTTCCTCCGCGACCGGCGGGAAAAAGGAGCGCGCCAAGCCCCGCTCTCAGCCGCGAGCACGCCTCAACGGCCTGCTGT
>JACVJG010000326.1 GCA_015711875.1 Candidatus Solincola jinzensis
AGGAGGCTCTTTCCCGGGCGGTCCAGCCAGCTTCTGTCCATCCTCCCGCGCCCCGCCGTCTGGTGTGCCGCGGTCACAACCAGCCCCTCCCGGGCTCCCCGCGCCAGAAGCCTCCTCGCCTCCAGGTTGGTGGAATCCAGCATCTCGTACCTGCGTACCTTCCAGCGATGTTCGATGCCCATGTCCTTCATGCCACCCGGACCATAAATTCCAGATCGCGGCCGCCGTGGCCGCGCTCGGCAAGAACGGTCTAGTCATCCCTTTCCGCTTCCCCAGGACCCGCTCATCATGGGAACCGGAGAGCGCGCCGCTCAAGACGATGCCTTATATTCAAAGTTCACATTTACTTAACTTATAATAACGGTAACCTGTTGACATCACCTGGGTTTTACTTTATGAATATAGCAAACTCCCAAAGGAGGGAAATCCATGCGGACAGCTCAACACGTAAAGTTTACCCTAAAAATGGAGTCATGGGCCTGGGAATCCGCGGCCAGGGCCCTGCTCTTCGCCGCCCTCACCGGTATAGGTGCCATCATACGAATTCCCCTTAGCCCGGTCCCGGTGACCATGCAGGTCTTTTTCGTCCTCCTCTCCGGTCTGGTTCTGGGGCCTTTCTGGGGCATGGTCAGCCAGATCGCCTACCTGGTCATGGGGCTCTGCGGGGCCCCCTTTTTCGCCGCCCCTCCCCACGCCGGTCCTCTGGTCCTCTTCGGGCCCACGGGAGGCTACCTGTGGGGTTTCGTGCTCGCGGCGGGCATTGCGGGGTGGGCCTCGAGATTCAGGTCCACTGGCCCCGACTCGCAAGGGGTCCTAGCCTGTTTCTTGCCCATCGTGGCCTGCCTGGCCGGCCTGGCGGCCGTCTACATCTGCGGAGCCTCCTGGCTAGCAGTTTGGTTGACCCTGCACGGCAAGGACGCCGCGCTGGCCTTCGAGCTTGGTGTAAAACCCTTTATCCTCATCGACCTGGCCAAGGCCGTGGGAGCGACAGCGGCCTCCTACCTCATTCCCAGGCGAAGTCTCGGCGTTTGAGGGCCGTGGAGAGGCTCCTTCCATCCGGGGCTTGCGCAGGCTTGACCGTAAGCCTTCAAGTCCCGCCGACAAAGAAAGTGGAGAAGAAATCCTGCGGGAACATTTACAATGATGAACAGGAACGAATCCGATAAAGGGGCGAAAATGGAGAAGAAGAAAAGGCTGGTGCTGGTGACCGACACCACCCTGAGGGACGCTCACCAGTCCCTCTGGGCCACTCGCATGCACCTCACCGACATACTCCCCATAGCGGAGCGCATCGACGAGGTGGGCTACCATTCCGTGGAGGTCTGGGGCGGGGCTACCTTCGACGTCTGCATGCGTTACCTCAACGAGGACCCCTGGGACCGCCTTTACCGCATAAGGGAGAAGTTCAAGAACACCAAGCTCCAAATGCTCCTGCGCGGCCAGAATCTTGTGGCTTACCGCAACTTCGCCGACGACCTTGTGGAGGAGTTCATAAAAAAGGCGGTTGCGGGAGGGATCGACATCATCCGCATCTTCGACGCCCTGAACGACGTGCGCAACATGCAGAAATCCATAGAGGTCACCAAGCGCGAGGGGGCCCACGCCCAGGGCACCATATGCTATACCATAAGCCCGGTCCACACCATCGAGGGCTACGTGGAAACGGCCAAGACCCTCGTGGAGATGGGCGCCGATTCCATATGCATTAAGGACATGTCCGGCATACTCGCCCCTTACGTGGCTTACGAGCTCGTAAAACGCCTCAAGGAAGCGGTGGAAGTCCCCATTCAGCTCCATTCCCATGCCTCGACGGGGATGGCCACCACCTCCTATCTCAAGGCCATCGAGGCGGGCGCGGACATCGTGGACTGCGCCGCGGCGCCGCTTTCCCTCTACACCAGCCAGCCGGCCATTGAGAGCCTAGTGGCCTCACTCCAGGATACCGAGTACGAGTTGGACCTGGATTTCGAGGCCATCCGCGACGTCTCGGAGTACTTCGAGGTGGTCTCCAAGAAGCGCAAGCTCATGGGGGCCGAACAGCCCCTAATCGACATCACGGTCATCTCCCATCAGATACCGGGCGGCATGGCCACCAACCTCATCGCCCAGCTGGAACAGCAGAACGCCCTGGACCGGATGGAGGAGGTATTGGAAGAGATTCCCAGGGTGAGAAAGGACATGGGATACCCGCCGCTTGTTACCCCCACCAGCCAGCTGGTGGGTACCCAGGCGGTCTTCAACGTGCTTCTCGGGGAAAGATACAAGATAATACCGCGCGAGGTGGTCAACTACGTGAAGGGGCTTTACGGTAAGCCAGCCGGGCCCATAAGCGAGGAGCTCATGGAGAAGGCGCTGAAGGGCGAGAAGCCGATCACCTGCCGCCCGGCGGATCTTCTGGAACCCGAGCTACCCAAGGCCAAACGGGAGCTCGATCCCTCCCTGGTGGAGAAGGAGGAAGATTATATCTCCTATGCCATCTTCCCGGACGTGGCCCTCAAATTTTTCCAATGGAGAAAGAACCCGGTCATCAACGAGGAGGAGGAGCCCCCGCAGAAGGCGATGGAGAGGCGGGAAAGGGCCATGATGGACGGGGCCTATATCGAGGAGCTGTCCGAGAGGCTGGCGGAGGTGGTCAGCGAGGGGGTGAGCAGGGCGCTTCAAAACCTGACGGTGACGGTGAGCCTCGGGGGGCAGACCGGAGCGCCGGAAACGGCTTCCTCTCCCTCGCAGCGGGGCCAAGTGGCGCAGAGGGACAAGGAAGAGATGGGCTTGGTGCTGGTGAGGTCGCCCATGGTGGGCACCTTCTACCGCACCCCCTCTCCGGGAGCCCCGCCTTTCGTGGAGGAGGGCGACGAGGTAAAGGAGGGACAGACCCTGTGCCTCATAGAGGTCATGAAGCTTTTCAACGAGATACCCTCCCCGGTGGACGGCCGGGTGATAAGCATCCTGGCCGAGCACGGCAAAGGCGTGGAATATGACGAAGTGATCATGGAGATCGAGCCCTTGGGAGGATAGAGCCTTGTTCAAGCGAGTGCTCATCGCCAACCGCGGGGAGATAGCCCTTCGCATCCTGAGGGCCTGCAGGCTCCTGGGCCTGGAAACGGTGGGGATATACTCGAAAGCGGACGCCGCAGCACTGCACCTCAGGTACGTGGATCGAAAAGTATGCGTGGGGCCGGCCTCCAGCGGGGAATCCTATCTGAACATAAGGAACATCATCGGCGCGGCGGAGATAAGCGGAGCGGATGCGGTGCATCCGGGATACGGGTTCCTCGCCGAGAGCGAGGAGTTCGCCAGGGCTTGTCGGGAGAACGGCCTGGTGTTCATCGGGCCATCACCGGAATCCCTGGCCCTCATGGGGCACAAGGCCAGGGCAAGGGAAGCCATGGCCGAGGCAGGAGTCCCGGTGCTCCCTGGGATCTCCTCCCGGGACCTCGACGAGTCCGGCGCCTTGAAGATAGCCGACGAGCTCGGATACCCCGTACTCATCAAGGCTGCCTTGGGGGGAGGGGGGAAGGGGATGCGCGTGGTCCACGACCGCCAGGAACTGGTAAAAGCCCTTCCCCTGGTCAAGGCGGAGGCCAGGCACTCCTTCGGATCCGAGGAGATCTACCTGGAGAAGTTCCTGCGCCGTGCGCGGCATGTGGAAATCCAAATATTGGCCGACAGACACGGCAATGTCATCCACCTCAACGAAAGAGAGTGCTCCATCCAGAGGAGGAATCAGAAATTGCTGGAGGAAGCACCTTCGCCCGCGGTGAGCCCGGAACTGCGCACGAGGATGGGCGAGGCCGCGGTGCGAGGAGCCGTCGCCATCGGCTACGACTCCGCGGGGACCATGGAATTCCTCCTCGACGAGGAAGGTAACTTCTACTTCATGGAGTTCAATGCCCGTATCCAGGTGGAACACCCGGTCACGGAACTCATCACCGGCGTTGATCTGGTGGTGGAACAGATACGCAACGCATCGGGTGAGCCAATGGCCTTGAGCCAGAAGGACATCATTATCAACGGACATGCCATCGAGTGCCGCATCAACGCCGAGGACTATCACCGCGGCTTTCTCCCCACCCCGGGCATCATAGAAAGATGGTCCCCACCCGGCGGGCCTCACGTGAGGGTGGACACGCACTGCTACCAGGGATACCACGTTTCTCCCAACTACGATTCCCTGCTGGCCAAGCTCATCGTCCACGGTAGGGACCGGGAGGAGGCCATACGCATAATGCGCCAAGCCTTGCTCGAATTCGAGAT
>JACVJG010000327.1 GCA_015711875.1 Candidatus Solincola jinzensis
ATCATGAAGCCCAACGAGGGGCGAATCTACACTTACGGGACCATCGCCGCCCTTCTGGAACTGGGGGCGGGTTTCCACCCCGACCTCACCGGAAGGGAGAACATCTACCTCAACGCCTCCATCCTGGGCTTCAAGCGCCGGGACCTGGAGGGGCTCATAGACGAGATCATCGAGTTCTCGGAGCTGGGCCCCTTCATCGACAACCAGGTGAAGAACTACTCCTCGGGTATGTACGTGCGTCTGGGTTTCTCCATCGCCATCAACCTCAACCCCGACATCCTGCTCATAGACGAGGTGCTGGCGGTGGGAGACGAGTCCTTCCAGAGCAAGTGCCTCAACCGCATCGCGCGCATGCAGCAGGAGGGGAAGACCATCGTGCTGGTCACCCATGAGGCCAATATAGCCGCCTCCATCTGCGACCGCGTGCTGTGGCTGGACAAAGGCGAGGAGAAGATGCTCGGGGACCCCAGGGAAGTGACGGAGCGCTACCACGAGGCCATGCGCATGCGCCCTGAGGGCAGCGAGTTCGGCACGCGGGATATCGTCATAGAGAAAGTGGAGATACTCGACCGCGAAGGCAGGGAGGCGGTGGAGTTCGAGACCGGCGAGCCCATGACCCTGCGCATCCATTACCGGGCGCAAAGGCCGGTGGAAGACCCCGTGTTCGGGTTCGGTTTCTACGACCAGATGGGTTTCATGGTCTACGGAACCAACACCAGGCTGCGCGGCATGGACATCCCCAGGGTGGAGGGGAAGGGGAGGATGGACTTCTCCATCGCCTCACTCTACATGCTGGACGGCAGGTACTACGTCTCCGTCGCGGCCCATACCCGCGACGGCCTGGTCAATTACCACTGGCTGGACAAACTCTTCTTTTTCGACGTGCACTCGCCGGGCATGGAGGAAGGCTACCTGGCCATGGAATGCGATATCGACCTCGCGGAGGAGTGACCCGGGATTTCGACGTGCACTCGCCGGGCATGGAGGAAGGCTACCTGGCCATGGAATGCGATATCGACCTCGCGGAGGAGTGACCCGGGATCGGGAACGGCGGCAGGGATATGCGGCATGCCAGGCGAAAAAATCTTGCGGGAATCACGTTGCCCGGCTTTCTTTTGTGGCGGCGCGGTCTGGGCGTGGAAGGTGGAGTGAGGACATGAGCGAGAAAAACGACGAGACGGGTCACGAGGCCGTGAAGGCGGCGGGCAACCTCTCCCTCGAGATGGAGGACATCGACGTCGAGAGGATAATGCGAGCCATCGAGGAAAGGGTGGAGAGGCGCCGCGCCGAGGGGATGTACCGGGACCTGCCCCTGCTGGAGCTGGAGGACGAGCGTACGGGAGGGGGGGAGGCGGAGGTCAGCCTCGATCCTCTGCACGAGCTAATCTTCCTCACCCAGCTCGCCAGGCAGTACGCCGAGGTGACCAGCCATTACCCCATAGGGTCGCGGCGTTCCGTGGTGGGGCCGCTCATCGTGCTGGCCAAAAAGGCGATGCGGCGTTTCATGACCCCCTACATGGACGCCCTCTTCGCCAAGCAGCGCGAGTTCAACGCCCAGTGCCTGCGCTCCATGGAGGTCTTCCTGGAGATGATCAAACGCGAGCGCGAGCGCTCCTATCACGGAGGCCTAGACCGCTATACCGCCTGGGTGGAGCTGGGCTTGGCGGGAGACGACGAGGAGCTGCTGCGCGAGGCGGCACGCCGTTTCCCCGCGGGAGAGCGGGTGGTTCATATCTCCAGCGGCATGGGTGGATTCCTGTACGCGGCCCGCGAGGAAGGACGGGAAGCGTTGGGGGTGGAGGAGGACACGCGCCTGGTGAGGTTGGCGCAGGAAAAGGACTTAAAGGTCATCGCCGCCCGACCCATGGACTTTCTGGACTCCCGCCCCCCGGAGTCGCTGCGCGCCGTTTTCCTGCAGGAGCTGGGGGAACGGGACGACTCCCGCGACCTGGTATGGATGGTCAACGCCCTCGCGGACCGCATGGAGAGGGACGGCCTGGTGGTGGTGCTCAATCACCATCCCCACTCCGTCCTGGGGGTGGAGGAGGCCTTCCGGGATCCTACCCTGCTGCGGCTGGTGCACCCCGACACCATGCGGGGCCTCTTCCTCCACGCCGGTTTTCGGGAGGCGGAGGTGACCGCCATGGGCGAGTACGATGAAAAAGAGATAAGGGAGTGGGAGAAAAGGCTGGGCGCCGACCTCCCGGAAGGGAAGGGGATGGCGGAGATGCTCTTCGGGCCGCGGCGCTATCTCCTGGAAGCGAGGAGGTAGGCGGTTGGGCGGAGAGAAGGTGGCCTTCATCCCCGTACGCTACGGTTCCCAGGTGGTGGGCGGGGCCGAGACCCTGACCCGCGCCATGGTGGAGGAGCTGCACGCCAGGGGATGGCCGGTAGAGGTCATCACCACATGCGCCCTGGACCCCTACAGCTGGACAAACCACTTCCCGCCGGGCACGGAGACGCTGCACGGCATAACGGTGCGGCGCTTCCCCACCGAGAGCCGCAAGTACACGCGCAAGGTCTTCCGCACCGAGACGCGCATGCTGGAGGGGAAGCGGGTATCGCGCCGCCGGCAGGAGTTCTGGATCCGCAGCGTGGTGACCAGCGAGGCCATGTGCCGCTGGCTGGGCGAGCACCGCGACGATTACCGCGCCTTCGTCTTCGCGCCCTATCTCTTCGGCACCACCTACCTGGGGGTCCTGGAGGTGCCCGAGAAGTCCTACATCATCCCCTGCCTGCACGACGAGCCCTATGCCTACCAGTACATCTACCGCAAGCTCATGCGCGCGGCCCGGGGTTTGATGTTCAACAGCGTGCCGGAGATGGAGCTGGCGCGCCGCATCTTCGGGGAGGACCTGCCGGGGCGGGTGGTGGGCATGGGCTTCAGCCCCTACAGCGCCGACGGGGAGCGCTTCCGCTACAAGTACTCCATCGAGGGTGATTTCGTCCTCTACACTGGCAGGCGGGAGATCGCCAAGAACACCCCCCTGCTGCTGCGTTATTTCTGCAATTTCCTGGAGAACACGGGGCGGGAGGTGAGCCTGGCCCTCACGGGTGCGGGGCACATCGACATCCCCTTCTCCTTCCGCAACCGCGTCATCGACGTGGGTTTCGTGGACCAGAGGGACCTGCGGGACGCCTATGCCGCCGCCACCCTCATATGTCACCCGTCTACCAAGGAAAGTTTTTCCATCATGATCCTGGAGGCCTGGCTGGCCGGGCTCCCCTGCCTGGTGCACGGGGACTGCGCCGTCACCCGCCACCACGTGGAGAGCAGCGGGGGCGGGCTGTGGTTCACCGACTACCCTACCTTCCACGAGGCCCTGGAGTTCCTGCTGGACAACCCGGCGGCGCGCGCGAGGATGGGGGAGAGGGGCCGCGAATACGTGCTGTCCAACTACTCCTGGGACGAGGTGGTGCGCAACTTCGAGGCGGTCCTGGAGGAGGGGGAGAGGAGCGGCCGGTGAGAGTGCACCAGATGGTGCCGCGACTGGACGCCGGGGACGCCGTCTCCAACCAGGCGCTGGCCATCCACAGGCTGCTGACGGAGTGGGGGCACGACTCGCGCATCTACGCCAACGGCATGGACGAGTTCGGAAAGCGGCACGCCTCCTACGACTACACCTACAAGGAGTTCATGCGCGAGAAGGACGACCTGCTCATCTACCACTACTCCATCTACTGCGGGAATTACCAGTACTACCTGGAGAGCGTGTCCCGCAAGATACTCATCTACCACAACATCACCCCGCCGGAGTTCTACGGGGCCTTCTACCCGGAGGCGGCCAATCTGTGCCGCTTGGGAAGAGAGCTGCTTCCGCAGCTGGCGGCGTGCGACCTCGCCCTGGGAGACTCGGACTTCAACCGCAGGGAGCTGGTGGCGGCGGGCTTTCCCGAGGAGAGGACGGGGGTGCTGCCCATCAACCCACCCCTGGGCCGCCTGGACGGGGTGGAGGAGGACGAGGGGCTGGGGCGTTCCCTGGGCGACGGCAAGACCAACCTGCTCTTCGTGGGGAGGGTGGTGCCCAACAAGCGCGTGGAGGACATCATCAAGCTCTTCTGCTGTTACCACCGGGGCGTGAACGCGCATTCACGGCTGGTGGTGGCGGGGTCGCTGCTCAACACCTACTACTCCGCCCTCCTCTCCCTGGCGCGGCGCATGGGCATAGCGGACCGGGTCTTCTTCCTGGGCAAGGTGAGCGACGGGGCCCTCAAGGCCTGCTACCG
>JACVJG010000328.1 GCA_015711875.1 Candidatus Solincola jinzensis
AACTATGGTGGCGTTCTAAATGTGATCAACAGCACTTTCTCCGGCAACAGTGCCGCTACCGGCGGCGGCATCGCCAACTATGGCACCGTGAACGTGAGCAACAGCACTTTCTCCGGCAACGAGGCTAGCCATGATGGCGGCGGCATCTTCAACTATATTGACGACGTTCTAAATGTGAGCAACAGCACTTTCTCCGGCAACAGTGCCGCTACCGGCGGTGGCATCTACAACCTTCGTGGCGTTCTAAATGTGATCAACAGCACTTTCTCCGGCAACAGGGCTGGCTATAATGGCGGCGGCATCTTCAACTATGGTGGCGTTCTAAATGTGATCAACAGCACTTTCTCCGGCAACAGTGCCGCTACCGGCGGCGGCATCTTCAACGGCATCTTCAACGGTTCCTCCAGCACGGTGACCCTCAAGAACACCATCGTCGCCAACAGCCTGTCTGGCGGGGATTGCGTGGGCTCATTGAGCGCAGAAAGCATCCATAACCTCATTGAAGACAGCGCGAACGCCTGCGGCCTGACCAATGGGGTCAATGGCAACCGCATCGGCCAGGACCCCAGGCTGGGCCCGCTGAGCGGCAGCCCAGGCTACTTCCCGCTGCTGTCGGGCAGCCCGGCCATCGATGCGGGGGATAACGCCGTCTGCGCGGCACCGCCGGTCAACAACCAGTCCCAGAACGGCGTCCTGCGCCCGCAGGATGGGAACGGCGACGGCGTGGCGGTCTGCGACATCGGCTCCTACGAGGCCCTGGGAGAAGTTGTCTCCACCATCTCCGGCCAAGTAGTGGATGGGAGTGGGAATCCGATCCCCAACGTAGAGGTGATAGCTAAGCAAGGCGATAAAGATGTTAGGAGGGCCCTCACCAACGAGCGCGGCGAGTATATTCTGGAAAATCTTAGCGCCGGGGAGTATGTGGTGATCGCCAGGGCCGGGAGTTCCGCCTTCGCGCCCGCCTGTCAAACCGTGAGGGTTCCGCCCGGGGCTGTGGTGAACTTCGAGAAGCGATGGGATGGCACCAACCCTCTCCCCTTCCTTGACCTGCCGATCCAGGCCGTAAATCCCGTTGAGGCGCTGCTGGGGAATGAAAGGGGACAAGGGCCCGGGCGGGTGAATTCGTGGTTCGATCATCATTTTCCTGATCTTAGTGAGGATGGGGAAATGTGGGTTTGGAGTGGAGCGATCTACACGCGCTCTCATCAGTTATGGGAAACGAAAGGGATTAGCCTGTATGATGGACATAATGGGATTGATTTCTCTAAGAGCGATCCCAGGTCATCTGCGGAGGAACCGATTCTCGCCGCAGCCTCAGGGTGGGTCGAAAAGTCCGATTCGGACCCTCAAAATGGAAACTATGTTTGGATCAACCATGGAGGGGGGATTAAAACAGTGTATGCGCACCTGAAGTTGAGAACTGTGACGGTTGGCCAATGCGTGCAACGCGGGGATCAAATTGGGATAATGGGAAACACCGGGAGGTCTGAGGGAACCCATCTTCACTTTGGGGTGATCAATACGAATTTCGAACGCTACAAGGGGCGCTCGGATCCTTATGGGTGGAGCGGAGGTCAGCAAGATCCATCCGGCCCGAACTTTTATCTATGGGTTTACGATCTCTCCAGGCGGGCGACGATAACGAGCGGGCTTCTGGAGAGCGCTTCCGGACGCGTGCGGGTCGAGATCCCGCCAGGGGCTCTGACAGAACCCACCACGGTGGAATTGTCAGAGACCCCTCCGGCTCGGAGCCCTGTCATGGGATGGTGGCTTGAAGGTGTCTCCGTCCTCCTTCGATTTCTCGAGGGGTTAAGAGGAGAAGAGGCCGGGGCGCGCCCAGCCTGGACAGGCTTTACCGCCCCGGTGACGCTCACCATGCCCTACGAGCCACAGCGAGATCCTCATGCGGACTGGAGTCAAGCGACGGTCTACCGGTGGGATGAGGCGCAGGAATCATGGGTGGCGTTACCCACGGAGGTAGATCCATTGGCCGGTGTCATCCGGGCGCGCACGACAGCCGTTGGCCTTTTCACTCTCCAGGCTCCTCGGCGATGTCCCGAGGATCTGGAGGAGCCTAATGACAACTATAACGGGGCGACCCCCCTGATTCCAAACGGTTCCTCTCAAACGCACCGCTTTGATCTTCCAGAAGACGAGGATTGGTTCCGGGTGGAGGCGATTCCCGGTGCGATTTACACAGCCCGAATTCGCGATCCGGCCTCCGGTGTGGTCCCAACGCTCCAGTTGTATGACCGGGATGGAATCGCCCTGCTGGCCACAGTGGAAGGAGCGAGCCCATCCCTGGAATGGACGGCCACGGGTTCCGGCAGTTACTTTCTGC
This sequence comes from Candidatus Solincola jinzensis, assembly GCA_015711875.1. The sequence goes on from JACVJG010000328.1 coordinate 2,342, forward strand.
GAATCTTGCCGGCGGCAAATAGCGCAACGGGCTGTTCCGCCGCTTACACGGTGGACCTCCTGGCGCGATATCCGGTTTATCTCCCGCTGGTGCTGCGCGGCCGTTAAGCACAAGCTCGCCTTCCCACTGGTCGGTTGGGCATCCGCCTAAGCCGCTGGAGGCCCGGGACGGATGGCTGGAGGGGGGACGCTGAGGAGACGCAGCAGGGGATAGGGGTGGACCGGGTGGCGAAAAGATCGCCCTCAGGGTTTGGAGGCGTCGGGGCCATAGAGGATAGGCATCCCGGCCCAGCAGCTGCTCGGTGGGGTCCTTTTTCCGCCTGTGGGTGCGCTTCGGTTTCGGCATCGGTTGTGGTCCCGGCCTGCTGAGGGTTGGCCGCACGATGGCCCCGCCTCTCCGTGGGTTACCAGGTTCCTTGCCCTTTGGGGCTCCGGCTCATCCCTTCCCCCTTCCACTGCCGGGTTCCCCTCTTCTTCCCCTTCTCCGGGCCGCCCTGAACCCGCCCGTCCGCCCCCCCGCCTTGCCCACCCCCAAGGGGCATTTTCTGGCGGGGTCGGATGGGAGGCCGGGCCCGATGCCTGTGCCTTGTGCTGGAGGCTCCTGGTGGAGCCGCCGACATCGAAGCCGCCCGGGCATGGAGAAGGCGATCGGCCTCTTCACGCTCCAGAGCTGCTCGATAACCCAGAGCCGTCCACCCCTCCGGTTGTGGTCCGCGTTGCTCAGGGCGAGGCGCTATGACGCTTTATTCCAGTTGTTCACCTAACCGGATAAAATGCCCGTGGCTTCCCACGCCCACCCCTCCTCCCCCACCCGCATGGAAAGTTTTCGAATGGAGCGAAACCCCAAGAAGGCTTCAAAACTTCGCTTGCGCCCTTATCGCTTTTCAGACAGCAGGGTTGTTCGGATAGGCTCGAAGTCCTATTGCGAACCACCAATGGCCGATCCAATTTCCGCCCCGGGGCCACCTCCACCCGGCCGTCGCTCAGGCCACCTCACGTCTGTGGGTTGCCGGCCCGGTCGCTCATCCGGGCGGAGCGGAAGGCCAGGGTGCTCTCTCTCTGCCAGCGCTCGCAGGGTCAATACGGCCAGCACCCCGTTCCCACTGGGACCCTCTGGCGTGGCCCCCGGGCTATAGGCCCCGAAGGCCACTTTGCCCGCCGTGGGGCTGATGATCGTCCCGGCCACAGCGAAGGCCCACCCGGTGCTGCCAAGAAAGGAACCCATGATGACCGTGGCCGCCTCCACCACGGTCGATGTATTGCCCGGAGTGAACTTAAAAGCGCCCAGGTCTACCACATCGGTGATGGCCACGCCCACCGTAAAGACCTGACCAACGGTCACTGTGCGCACCGGCGGCTGCACCCACAGCGCTGCTTGCGGGATGGTCGTCCCACCGCATCGACACCCGCTGCACGTCCGGGATGTCTATGTCGCCGTCACCGTCCAGGTCGTCGGTCGCCCCGTAAAGGGCGTCGCCCGCGCGGGTGTTCCAGCGGTAGGCGATACGCTGCATGTCCGGGATGTCCACATCCTCATCACCGTCAAAATTGCCAAGGCGGTGATAACCCGCGCGCCGTCCTGGGCGATGACACGGATGGTCTGGCCCGGCACATTGGTGACTTGAACGTCCTGCAAGTGAAGGGAGGCCGTCTCGCTGCCGACCGGCAGGAGCCGCACATCGGCCAGGGCGCCCGAGCCGCTCGCCCCGGCATGGCTTGTGCCGATGAAGGCCTCGAAGGTGACCGTGCCGCGGGTATGGTCAATGGTGGGCCCGACCGGCGTGAAGGAGATGACCACTACCACCGTGACGGGCACGCCGAAGTTCTCCGTCCGATGAAGGCCGATAGCGTGGAAACTCCTCCCTTTCCTCAGGATGGGGGA